>JANNGY010000074.1:0-6218 GCA_031404095.1 Betaproteobacteria bacterium
GAGGCATTCCTGCAAGTGAAGTCACGATATGGAAACATTAGGGAAATGGTTGTGCGGTTGGGGTCCATTAGTTTTATAGAGTCACGAAATAGGTCGAACTTAGACAAAGCAAAAAAAGATCTCTGACCGCAATTACTTCGCGAAACAGTCTCAGGAATTGGCGACGAACATCGATTCTTTCGACAAACTCCAGCACTGGCGCGCCGTTCCAGCCTAAATGCCGCCGAAGTCCGCGCCAGATATAGACTTTGCTCTACGCGTCGTCCCTTGGCTTGATATGCATACGATCGTATGCATATAATCATGCATGCAATTCACGTGGGACGAAGCCAAGCGCCAGGAGAATTTGCGCAAGCACGGGCTGGATTTTGCGGATGCGGTGCGTGTTTTTGCGGGCGAAGTGTTTCGACGCGAGGACGCTCGCTACCAATATGACCAGCAGCGCATGATCGCTATCGGCATGCTCGATGCCGTGACCGTGCTGGTGGTCCACGTTGAAAGCGAACAAACCATTCGTGTCATTTCAATGAGACGGGCTGACAAACATGAAACGAAAATCTACTTCGACTACATCACCTCCATCTGACGACGCGCCGCCGCTCACCAAAGCTTTTTTTGAAAAGGGCGAGCATCTGATTGCCGGCAAGAAAGTGACCAAGGCCGAATGGCAGCAAGCCGCGCGCGCGCAGCTCCAGACACTGGGCAAGAAGCGCGTCAGTATCATGCTCGACGCGGCGATCATCGAGTATTTCAAAACGATGGCCGGTGATCGCGGCTACCAGACGCTGATCAACGAGACGCTCAAGAAGGCCATGTCGGGGCAGGCGCTGGCCTCGGAGGTGAGGATGGTGGTTCGCGAGGAGTTGGCGGCGTACAAGATTCGTTAAAGGAAATTGCCAAGCTGGGAACACATCCAACAACCACTTTCCCCGCGTCTAACGCCAATGACAGCCCGCCCGGTTCGTCATCAAATCAATAGATCGCGGAGGAAATTCATGAAAGTCGTCACCTGGCGCGACATCGCGCTGTGCTGCAGCTTGTGCTTCAACATCGCCATTGCGGCCAACAAGGCTGCGGACAATCCGGCACCACCCGCCTGCGTCATGCTTATCGGCTTGTTCCATTTCGACAACCCGGGTCTCGACGCCGTCAGGTACAAGCCGATCGATGTGATGAAGCCCGCCGAGCAGGCGTACTTGCAGGCGTTGGCGGAGCGGATCGCGCGCTTCAGGCCGACGAAGGTGCTGCTGGAATATCCGGCAAAAAACGATACGGTGTTCAACCAGCGCTACAACGATTACCTCGCCGGGAAATATGAACTGAAGTTGAATGAGATTTACCAGCTCGGTTTTCGCATTGCGAAACTGTCGGGGTTAAAGCAGGTAAACGGCGTCGATGAACGCGATTCGCCCTCGGATGGCGCGTTGTGGGCTTACCTGCCCAAGGAAGAGCCCGGGACGATGAAGTTGCTGGAAGGGCTGATCGCCGACTTGTCCAAACGCTTTGAGCACGAGCACCGCACGCTGAGCCTTCGCGACATCCTCATCAAGAGCAATTCGGCCGAGGAAGACCGCGCCAACAAGGATTTCTACGTCATGTTGAACGCGGTGGGCGCGGACAAGGGGAAGTTCATCGGCGCGGACGCCTCAGCGCAATGGTGGCAGCGCAACTTCCGCATGTACGCCAACGTGCAGGTGCACGCACAGCCGGGTGAGCGCGTGGTGGTTATCGCCGGCTCCGGCCACACCGCCATCTTGCGCGACTTGTTGCGCATCGATGCACGGCGCGTGGAGGAAAGCGCACTGGGCTATTTCTAGAGCAGCAGGCGACTGTCCTACAAGCGCCGGTTTCCCGCGAATTGGCCGGCGAACACACCCGCAACAATGAGGCATACAATCTGGTTGCCCACACGGGCTTCCTAGAAAAGGAGTGCGCCATGAACAAGTGTGCAATTGCCATCCTGTTTTCAGCCGGAACACTCATCAGCGTCCAGGCCCATGCGTCGGGTGCCGCCGTCGTCGGCGCCGTGGAGGGCGCAATTGTCGGAGGCATCCTTGGTGGCCCGCCCGGCGCGGCCGTCGGTGCCATCTTTGGCGCCGCCATCGGCACGTCGGTGGACAACCAATACTATTATCGCGGCGGACCGGTGCGCTATGAACCTGCGCCGGTATATTATGGCCCGCCGGTTGCTGCCCAAGCCTACTATGCACCGCCGGTGGCGCAGCCCTACTATGCGCCGCAATATGCCGTGCCGTATGCGCCTAGGCGGGTTGTCTATGCCCAGCCATACTATCCGGCTCGCATCGCCTATGCGCCGGTCTATGCCGAGCGCAATTACCCGCCGCGGCGTGCTTACTATGCGCCGCGACATGACTATTACGATTATCGCCGGCGCCATTGACGCGAAAATCCATCCGTGACAGGAAATGAAAAACGGCGGACCGAAGTCCGCCGTTTTTGTTTTCGCTGCCTGCGGCTGGCTTGCGCCAGGACCACAATTGCCCTGCTGATACCACCGACCCAGTCGTATTTGTCCGCGCCTAGGCGGAGCGAACTTTGCGCGACGCGCTTACCACGATCGTATCGAGGATGGCGTCCGGCGCGCGCGAGGCGGTGACGACGATGGTGTCCAGTTTCTGGATCGCCGTGTCTGTTTCGTGCTGCGCGACGGCCGGACTGCTGGTGAAGGCGCCGCTGGCCAGCGCAAACAGGCTGATGGCGACGATGGAGGCGGTGGCGATGTTGTCTTTGTTATTGCGGCTATAAAGTGTGAATGCGGTTTTCATGTGGTTCTCCTTGGGGTCGGTGGGTGTTGCGTTGTTGATGACCGAACTTTACGGAGATGCGCATAAGGTCTCAAACGGATTGCGACCAAATGCGAAAAACGGCGCGTGAAACGTCGATTTCGGCCGTATTCAACAAGACTGCGGTCGAAGAGAAGAAGCGCGAGGATTGCCGATTCAGGGATTCTGCGCAATATCCTCAAGGCATTCCCGCCCTTTGGCCGTGATCGCAAAATGTCCTGGCGCGTCGCCCGCCACGATATGCCCCTTCCTGCCGAGGAAGTTTGCAACCGCGGCGTCTAGCCTGGCATCCGGGTCCGCGGCAAGGGCGCGCAAGCCGGCTATGCATTTATTGACCAGCAACGCTTCATTGCCTTTTTCCGTCAATGCATAGCTGCCGTCCTTTCGACTGCTCAGGAACTTGATGCCGACAAGGTGTTTTGCATTGCGTGCAACGCACGCGCTGGGTTTGGAAGATTTCGGCGCCTGATTGACCTGTTCAAGGGCGTCAAATTCATCTCGTGTCAATCGATGGCTCATGGTGGTTTCCTGTGTCGTAAGGCAATCCGGGTTTGTCACTCATGGTACGGACCGCGACCGATCGTCGCAAGCAGCACAGCCGATATGTCAGGGAACGTCTCACATCGACGCCTGATGCACGCCATCGTTCCGGGCATTTGAGCTTGACGTGGCGGACGCTATCCGGTCGGCGACGATTTGGGCGTTCATCATCGGCCGCCAACGGTTTCAAGTCCGGCACGCAACCGTTCGTTGCCTTTAAAATGTTTCTATCGCAAACCCGCAGATTTCCAGCATGTTGAATAGCCCCCTTGCCATTACCGCCAGAATCATGTCTGTGATCGCGCCGGAGACATTAATGCGGCTCGCCGTCGCCTGCAATAAGCCACGCTCATGTACCGGAAAATAGTCATCCTGGTGGCGTCCGCACTGGCCACCATCTATCTGCTGGTGTTCTTGATGCGCGTGGCGCCACCTTCCCACAATAAAGCCGTGGTTCTGGTGCGGTCCATCCAGGTGCTCAAGGTTGCGCAGACGGAGAAATATCAGTCCGACCTGCGCTTTGCGGAGTCCAATGCCGAAGCGACGCAACTGGTGGGCAGCCAAATCAAGCTCGGCCGAATTGATGATGCCGGGCAAGTTGTGGAGATGAATGTCGGTGAGGGTGGCGTGATCGAACTGCTTCTCAGTGAAAGGGACCGGGAAGGCAGGCGGCTGCGCGCAATCTACATGCCGGTAATGAGCGAACCGGTGGCGGGTGGACCGTTTCAATGGCAATGCCTCTCCGCCAACTGGGAGGGTGTTTCGGGAATCGGCAGCGATTGCCGCTTTGACAGGATGGCGTGGGAGCAAGAGCGCGCACACGTCGCGCGACTTCGCTCGACAAACGAAAAAATGGAACAGGATGCGGAACGTTTGCGTGCCAGGCGTGAATCCGAGCAGGCCCATGCGGATTTCGAAAGGCAGCGTGCGCAGCTTGCGCGCGAATCCGAACGGGCCCGCGAAGAAGAAGAGAGGCAACTCGCCCGACTGGAACGCGAGACTGAGCGTGCGCGCATCGAATACGAGCGCAAGCGGCAGGTGCCGTAGCGCCAACCGATAGTCGAATGGCAAATTGACGGATTACCGGGCGCTGGCGTTTTGGCGTGCGGAACCGGCGGTATCCGTTCGCAGCCGTAAATAGTTGTGAATAGTTGCCGGAATCATTGGTGAAAACAGATGTTCGGCCGTATAGTGCGGTTCCGCACCTTTCGCATGTTTCCCCGCATCGAACGCTTGCGGTCCTGACTTTGCCGCCACCACCTAACGCGATATGAAAACCAGCTCACACAAGATCAGCCAAACCTTGCTCGAGCTCGCGAGTTTTTCCGATACCGTACTGCATGTCACGCCCAAGGCACGCGCATCGATGAAAAGCGCGAAGCTGGACAGCACCCAGCGCAGCCTGCTTGAGCGTGTCGATGGGTTCCGTTCACTGGAGCAATTGTTGGCGATGTCGGGCGATCTCATTGCTGTGCACGCGGCGCTTGGAAGACTGATCGCTGCCGGCCTGGTCGCCACCGATTTGAATGCCGAAACGGAGGACGCGCCGGCTGTCGCCGCAGCCGCGCCCGTACCGGCGGGTAAGCCGAAAGCGGCGCCCGCCGCCCCGGCAATAGCCCCTCCCAGCGAGCTTGAAAATGCAAAGCAACTTCTGATGCTTGAGGCCAAGCTGGCGCTTGGCAAAGGAGCCGAGAAACTGCGCACGCGTGTCGAGGCGTGTCGTTCAATTGAGGAAATATACGATTTGATCGTCAAGGTCCAGGAGCATCTCACTGAGACCGGCAAAGCCAACCCCGACGTATTCCTGGAGCGGCTCTCGAGCGGCCTTGCGACGGCGAGGAAGAAATCCTCGTCACCTGGGTCGGCGCCATAACCTGCGGGTGATGCCGGCAGACGCTAAACACATTGGAAGAGTGACAGACAGTGAAAACGGCGGACCTCGGACCGCTGCTTGCTTTCACTTGTTTGAAGCCCCAGTGCTCTCGCGAGCGTGGTTAAGGCAATTCGGCAGGCCCCTGTTCTCATCCCGTCGCACGATTAGTCGGAATGGATTGTGGTGCGTGCATTGCGGATGCAAACCGCAGATCATTTAGAGGCAACGAGAATTCTGCTGTCGCGTGCCGCAGTGGTACTGCGCGGTTGATGTCGTCACATTAGTCAGCCCGCCCTTAATCCCCAAACTGATTGCGACGAAGCGTAGAAAACGGCATGCGATTGCGGTAAAGGTAGGCAGTTTAGTCAATCATGGAACAATCGCCGGCGTCCGTCGTCCAACATGCCTCTGGCGACTTTTCGGTTACCACCATGCGATCAAACATGCGTTCGGGAAGGCGGGCCTTTATCCGGTCTTTGTCGACCATGGCCACTTCGATGGCGATGCCGGCGCTGGCATTGGCGCCTGCATCGCCGGCGCGGGCGAACGAATCAGGCATACACACCCGCGCAATCCCGGTTAGTGGTGAGCTCCTGCCGGCGGTCGGCATGGGCTCCTGGCAGACCTTTGACGTCGCCGGGCGCAGCGACGCTATGGTCCGGACAGACGAATTGCGCCAGGTATTGCAGACTTTCTTTAGTCGCGGGGGTGCGCTGATCGATACCTCACCCATGTATGGCTCATCCGAACAGGTCATCGGAGAATTGCTGCGAAACACGGGAAATGCCGTCGCGGGCCGCGAGCGGGTATTCGCAGCAACCAAGGTGTGGACAATCGGCGATCTCGCCGGCCGTGGTCAAATGGAAGAGTCGTTGGAACTGTGGCGCGCAGGGGCGCGGGCACTACCCGGAAACCCGCGATTCGACCTGATTCAGATCCACAACATGATGGACTGGCAAACACACCTGAAGACATTGAAAGCATGGAAAAGTGAGGGCCGA
>JANNGY010000075.1:0-3301 GCA_031404095.1 Betaproteobacteria bacterium
AGACCGAAGCGGCCCATACGTTATGCACCGGTCTTGCCGCCACACGGCGCCAGCATTTCACGGCGCCGGCGGTGGGACACTACGGCATTTTCAGTGGCCGCAAGTACCGGGAAGTGATTTACCCCAAGGTCCGCGAATTCATCGCCAAATACAACTAGTCCCATGACCAATCCGCCTCCCGGCGCGCCGGATTATTTCGCGCTTTTCCAGTCGATGTTCACGCCTCCGCCAGCGGCGACGCCATCGCAGATGCCGTCCATGTTCGCGATGCTTGATCCTAAAGAACTGGAACGCAAGATCGGCGAACTCGAGACCGTGCTGGCGTGGCTGAAAGGCACGACCGGCATGATTGAAATGTCGCTGCAAACGATGAAGTACCAGCAATCGCTGCTGACCAGCCTCAGTGAAAACAAGGCTCAGCCGGCGGCTGCGGCGCCGCAGCCGAACATGGATGAACTCGCCAAAATGGCCGGCGCGATGAATCCCGCACTTTGGGCGTTCAATATGATGCAGCAGCCTGAAAGTCAGGAAGCGAGTCCGAAAGCGACGAAAAAGGGCGCTGCCTCCCAGGCGCGCGCGACGCCGAAAAAATCGCGCCGCTAGCGAGGATCCCGAGTTCTGTCATGCCGGGCGGGCGCTCATTTTCCCGGCCGGCGCAGCACTCCCAAGTGTGCCGGAAATAGTCCCGAGTCGCGGTCCGCAAAGAAATGTCTCAGTGTCGTGTCGATGGTGCGAAACGCCAGTTGGTCCCACGGAATATCCTCTTCATCAAACAACTTCACTTCGAGGCTTTCCGGCCCGGGCGCAAAGTCGAGGTCATCGAGTCTCGCGCGGAACAGCACGTAGACCTGGCTGATTTCCGGCAACGATAACGTGACATACATCTGCTCAATGGTGACGCGCGCCTTTGCCTCTTCCAGCGTTTCACGCGCTGCCCCTTCTTCGAGCGTCTCGCCTTCCTCCATGAATCCGGCCGGCAGCGTCCAAAGGCCATAGCGGGGCTCGATCGCGCGTTTGCACAGCAATATCTGCGTGCCCCACACCGGAATCGTGCCGACGACAACCTTGGGGTTCAGGTAGTGAATGTGTCCGCAATCGGGGCATATGTGGCGCTCCCGGTCATCTCCGTGAGGCATCCGCAGTTCCACTTTGGCGGAGCCACATTGCTGGCAGAAGCGGGGTGCAGGATTGATGAACATGAATCGAGTTTACGCGCGGTAAAAGACCGTCGTGCCAATGGACGCGATGATACTCGCACAGGCACGATGTTGCGGCGATCATGCTACTATAGCAATGTTTTGTAACCATGTGATTTAAAGGAAGTTTTTGTGATTTTCAAGAGATTTTTGGCAAACGCGGCACATGTGGCATACGTGTCAATGGCAGGCGCGACTGGTCTTGCAGCCGCTGCCGTTCAGGCGGAAGTCGCGGTCGTACTGAATTCGGGGGAAGGCACCATCAGCCTCATCGACAGGGCCACGATGACGGAAACGAAGCGTTTCCCGATCGGCAAGGAACCCCATCACCTGATGGCCACGCCGGATGACAAATTCCTGATCGTCGCCAATGCCGCGTCCAATGAACTGGTATTCCTCGATCCGATCACGGGCGAAATCAAAAAGCGCATCGACAAGATTTCGGATCCGTATCAGATCGGATTCAGCCCCGACCGGAAATGGTTCGTGTCCGTCAGCAACCGGCTGGATCGCGTCGATATCTACAGTGGCGCGGATTTTTCGCTGGTCAAGCGCATCGCCACCGGCAAGACGCCGAGCCACGTGGCCTTTGATGCCGGCAGCACCATGGCGCTGGTGACCATGCAGGACTCGGATGAACTGGTGGGTATCGAACTCGCCACGCAGACAGTCAAATGGCGCATGAAGACCGGCAAGACGCCTGCCGGCGTCTGGGTCACGCCGGATGACAAGTACGCGCTGGTCGGCATGACCGGAGAGGACTACGTTGAGGTGATCGACTGGCGCACGCAAAAATCGGTGAAAAAAATCACCACCGGCAAGGGCGCCCACAATTTCCTGGCGCTAGGCGATGGCAAGCGGATCTTTGCCAGCAACCGCGTGTCGAATACCTTGAGCGTCATCGATCAATCGACGCTGTCGGTGGTTGATACCATACCGGTGCCGGGCGGGCCGGACTGCATGGAACTTTCCCGCGACGGCAAGCAGCTCTGGGTGACCTCGCGCTGGATCCAGAAAGTGACCGTGATTGATATGGACACGAAGAAGATCATCAAGCAGATTCCGGTGGGGAAGAGTCCCCACGGGATCTATTTCTTTACGCATGCGGCGAGGCAATAAGTCACCTTGGGCCACGGGACTGGCCTGGACCTTGCGGTCGTTTACCGGGGCAGTATTGTTTTTGTCGGTTGCCGGCGCAGTCGCGGCGGAATGCACGGGTACTGTCTATCTCACCCTTGATACCGGCCACATGGCGCCCGCCGAAGAAATGGCGGCAATTCTCAGGAAACACGACGTCAAGGCCACTTTTTTTCTCGCCAACGAAAAGACCCGGCGCGGCGATACCTCGCTCGATCCGTCATGGGCCGGTTTCTGGAAGGCCCGCGTGGCCGAGGGCCATGGCTTCGGGTCACATACCTGGCGGCACTGGTATTTCCGGCAGGACGTCGGCAACCGGGTGACCTATGTTCCGTGGGGCGAAAAATCCGGCGAGACACTGGATCAGGCGGGGGTCTGTGCCGAAATCAGGAAAAGTGAGGAAGCCTTCAAAGCCATGACAGGTCGCGGCTTCGACGGCATCTGGCGCGCGCCGGGCGGCAAGCTGACACCGAACGCCTCGCGCTTCGCCGAGAGCTGTGGCTACCGGCATGTTGCGTGGAGCGCGGCGGGTTTTTCGGCGACGAATTACCCAGTGAGAAGTACCCGTCGGATGTCCTGATCAAGTCGCAACTGAAAAACATCAAGGACGGCGACATCCTCCTCTGGCATCTGGGTATCTGGTCGCGCAAGGATCCGCTTTACCCGCGCCTCGATGAACTCATCGGCTGTTCCATAAAGGCGGCGACGCGATCCTCAAGAAGGTCGGCGAAGAAGCGACCGAGCTGGTGATGGCCGGCAAGGACGGCGACGCACAAAAAATCATCTCCGAGGCCGCCGATCTTTGGTTTCATTCGATGATCGCGCTAGCGCACTTCGGCGTCACGCCGGCCCAGGTGCTGGCCGAACTCGAGCGGCGCGAGGGCCTGTCGGGGCTGGAAGAATTTGCCCTGCGCAAGGCCAAGCAGCGAGAAAGGCACGAGCCATGAACGACGTGATCGACTCCGGCG
>JANNGY010000076.1:0-4212 GCA_031404095.1 Betaproteobacteria bacterium
GCCGGTCCTGACGGCCGAACAAGAGGAGCGCCGGCTGATCATTTTCGACATGCTTATTTCATTGTTCGAGCGTGCCTATCTGGTGGCCTATCAGCCGAACATGTCGGGCGAAAAGGCGCGGCGCTGGAATTCCTGGGACGACTACATGCGCGACTGGTGTCGGCGCAAGGACTTCTGCAACCGGCTGCCCACGTTGCTGAGCGGTGAAGATCCGGCGTTTTCGGCCTACATCATGCGGCTGGCGCGGGAAGAAAATCCCGGCTGCGTATCATCGCCAGGCAAGGCGACCGCACGTTAGCGGCCACGTATCACGCCTTGCGGCGGCGATGCGCTTCTGCCTTGTCGGCAAATACGTTGGATTTTGTTTTTGGTTTTGCGCTGGTCGGCGCACCGCTTGTGGGAGCGACCCTTGGACCCGTCTTTGCGCCAGTCTTGCGGACTTTGGGTCCGGGCCGCGCGCCACCCTTGGGGGCCACCGGCGACCAGACGCCGGGCGGGGACTTTTCCGCCTTCCGCTTCGCCGCCTTGACCCGCGCCATTTCGACGCGCGCTTCCGCCTTGGCCGCGACTTCTGCCGGGTCGGCCGCCAGTACCGTGATGCGCGTATCGCCGAACTGCACCATCTGTCCGGGACGGATCTTGCAGCGCTTGCGCAGTTCAGGCTGCCCGTCGAGCTGGACATGACCCTGTGCCACCAGCGCGCCGCCCTCGCCACCACTGCTCGCCAGGCCACACACCTTCAGCAACTGGTTGAGTTCGATGTGTTCGGTGGTAATGCGGAATTCGGTTTGTTGCATGACGATTCTTTCCAATGGATGGCAGCGTTCAGTTTACGCGATGTGTCCAACGCCTATCCGCAAACCGCGACACATGGCGCTAGGCGTGCTGCATCAACACGCTCAGGAAGGCTTCGCCGTATTTGTCGAGCTTGCGTTCACCGACGCCGCTGATGGTGCCGAATTCCCGCAGGCTCTGCGGCCGCTGCGTCATCATTTCGCGCAACGTCGCATCATGGAAGATCACGTACGGCGGCACCCCTTGCTCGCGCGCCAGGCGCAGGCGTGCGTCACGTAGTGCTTCCCACAGCGCTTCGTGCTGCGGCGCGATGCCGTTGTTCTCGACGCTGCGCACGGCAGGATCGCGCCGCGATTTTTTCGCGCGCGCCGCCGGTTGCAATCGCAAGGTCACTTCCTGCTCACCTTTGAGAACGGATTTGCTGGCGGCCGTGAGCTTGAGCCCGCCAAAGCCTTCCAAGTCGACACTCAGCAATCCGGTGGCGGCCAGCTGCCGAAACACGCCGCGCCATTGCAGGTCGGAAAGATCAACGCCGACGCCAAAGGTCGGCAGGCGATCGTGACCGAACTGGCGGACTTTCTCGGTGGCCTTGCCCACCAGCACATCCACCAGATGCGCGACGCCGAATCGCTGGCCGGTGCGATAGACGCATGAGAGCGCCTTCTGCGCTGCCGTGGTGCCATCCCAGGTCTGCGGCGGCTCGAGACAGTTATCGCAATTGCCGCAGGGCGTGGGCCGCTGCTCGCCGAAGTAGGCCAGCAGCGTCTGCCGCCGGCAGCGCGTCGATTCGCAGAATCCAAGCAACGCATCCAGCTTCTGCCGTTCCAGGCGCTTTCGTTCCTCGCCGGCGTCCGAACCATCGACCATCTGCCGCAGCATCACCACGTCGGCCATGCCATAGGTCATCCACGCTTCAGCCGGCAAGCCGTCGCGTCCCGCGCGCCCGGTTTCCTGATAATAGCCTTCCATGCTTTTCGGCAAATCCATGTGCGCGACGAAACGCACATTGGACTTATCGATGCCCATGCCGAAGGCGATCGTCGCGACCATCACCACGCCTTCCTCCTGCAGGAAGCGTTTCTGATTGGCCGCGCGCGTTGCCGCGTCGAGGCCGGCGTGATAGGGCAGGGCGTCAAATCCTCGTGCCGCCAGAAACGCCGCGGTCTCGTCGACTTTCTTGCGCGACAGGCAATAGACGATGCCGGCGTCGTGCTTGCGCCCCGCCAGGAACTCGGCCAGCTGCTGGCGCGGCTCATTTTTTTCGACGATGCGATAGCGAATGTTGGGTCGGTCAAAACTGGCGACGAAGCGGCGCGCGTTTTCCAGGGCCAGCCGTTCGACAATTTCGTTGCGTGTCGGCACATCCGCCGTGGCGGTCAGCGCGATGCGCGGAACGTCGGGAAAGCGTTCATGCAGCATCGTCAGTTGCCGGTATTCAGGGCGGAAGTCATGCCCCCATTGTGAGACGCAGTGCGCTTCGTCGATGGCGAACAAGGCAATTTTCGTCCGTTCGAGCAGGTCAATGAAGCGCGGCGTCAGCAGGCGTTCCGGCGCCACGTAAAGCAAATCCAGATCGCCCGAGAGCAGCGAGCGTTCCATGTCGTTCGAACTGCGCGCGTCCATGGTGGAATTGAGAAATGCCGCTTTCACGCCCAACTGCCGGAGCGTTTCCACCTGGTCCTGCATCAGCGCAATCAGCGGCGATACCACGATGGCGGTGCCGTCGCGCACCAGTGCCGGTATCTGGAAACACAGCGATTTACCGCCGCCAGTGGGCATCAGCACCAGGCAGTCACCGCCCTCGACGAGATGATTGACGATGGCTTCCTGTTCGCCGCGAAAGGCCGGATAACCGAACACCGAATGGAGGATTTCCTGCGCGCGCGATGACATGGCGACATGATAGTGCATGGCCTGCGCGAGGCGACGAGGCGGTTGAATCGTTCGCCGGAAAAGATTTTCACGTTTGTGAAACAGTTCATATTTTTGGCGTGGGTGGCGGCGTAGAGTGAAGCTACCTCCTCGTAATACCTTTAGCCCGGTAACAATTTTTTGTTCCGGGCTTTTCTTTTTTGCGGCCCTGGCAGGTGCGAAAATAGCCTGTCTCGATGCACAGCCTGGCGCCCGATGGACAGACAATTTCCGCAAACTCCCATTTTCCATGCCGGTCCACTCCGCGCCGTGGAACTGGAGGTCGGTGACGTCCCTGCGCTACAGACTTTTTTCAATGTCAATCCCGAGTACTTTCTTGCCGTCACGGGAGAGTCGGCGCGGCACGACGAGGCGCTCCAGGAATTCAATGACCAGATACCTGCCGGCATGCCTTACCGGAAACGCTGGCTGATGGGTTTCGTCGATGAGGCCGATACCATGGTCGCCATGGCCAGCATCGTTTCCGACTTGCTGGCCGAACGGGTCTGGCACATCGGCTTGTTCGTGGTGGCGACGACGTTTCACGGCTGCGGAACGGCAATGGCGATTCTCCAGCACGTCGAGTCATGGATTCGGGCGAATGGCGCCGAGTGGATTCGCCTTGGGGTGGTCGAAGGAAACCTGCGCGCCGAGCGGTTCTGGGAAAAAGCCGGTTACATCGAGGCGCGCAAGCGGCCCGGTGTCGAGATGGGCAGTCGGGTGAATACGCTGCGCGTCATGGTCAAGCCGCTGGCCGGCGGCTCACGAGAAGAATATTGGGCAAGGGTGGCGCGCGACCGGCCCGAATAATGCGGCATTGAATGTGGCAATGCAGCCGCGCCTGCGCTGACGGCCCTGTCCCATACGCTTCAATGACGTGTTCAATGAACCCGGGCGGCTAACAAACACAAGCGCTGGCGCGCCTTTCGAGGCATTTGTGCCCCGAAAGGCGCGCCAAATGGCGATCCTGCCCGCCGATCGCAGCCCATCAGGCAATTTCTATCCGGGCAACCGCATCGGTTCGTCCGCCATCACCCGATTCGACACCGCCGCGCGACGCGCAAATCGCTTATGCCGTGAATACGATGCCCGCGGAATTGCCGACCCTCCTACAAGGACTACAAATCCCCGGCTTTCCGTCAGTGCCCTGCCTGAATGCTTACACGCAAACCCACGTCCGTCCGATGGGCCTTGCGAGAAGCTTCGACGAACATCTGTTTGTCGAAGGCTTGCCTTTCAGCTGGTGGAGCGTCAGGTTTCGGCCCAGTCTTCCCACGGATGGGCGCTGGCATAGCTGGTGACAAATTGCTGCGCCCAATCAGTGGTTTGGGCGTTGTTGTAATAGATATCGAGACACGTTGCATAGTCCTGGCGTTCGTCGCCAAACAATTCTCTAAATGGTGTAAGCCACTGCGTGTCGACGATCAATCGGTCGAAATAATAATGCCCGCTTTCATGCCGAAAATGGCCGAGCAACGTCCGGTAGGGTTCTCGAAAATCGAGGCG
>JANNGY010000077.1:0-4206 GCA_031404095.1 Betaproteobacteria bacterium
GCTACGTGCAGCGCATCGAGGTATCCGGCCGCGCCGGGCGAATCGAGAAAATCGAAGTACGCGAAACCAGCGGCGACCGTTCGGTTCTGCAAATTCGCTAGCAAACTATCGATGGCACACCGCGGGCATTTTTCAACATCCTCTTCGGCAACCGCCCTGCGCTATGCCGTGATGTTTGCCATGCTTGCTTCGCTGGCCTTGTTCGCAGCCAGGACCGTTCGCGTCGAAAATGACTTCGCGGCGTTTTTGCCGCCATCGACGAGCGCCGAAGAGCGCCTGCTGATTGCCCAGTTGCGCGACGGCCTGGTGTCGCGGCTGATGCTGGTGGCATTGCAGGGCGCCGATGGAAAAACCCTGGCACAGGCCAGCCGCAAACTGGCGCAACGGCTGGGGCGCGCACCGGAATTCGACTACGCCGCCAACGGCGCCCTCGACCAGTTCGTCGCGCAGTCTGACGTGCTGATGCGCCATCGCTACGCCTTGAGCCCGGCCATGTCAGCGGAAAAGTTCACGGTTCCCGGGTTGCGTGCCGCGCTGGCGGAACAGCAAACGCAGTTGACCTCGCCGTTCGGTGCGCTGTCACGATCACTGATGGTTCGTGATCCGACCGGTGAGTTCCTCGCCATAGTGCGCCAGTTCGACGCCGGCACGATGCCGGCATTGCGGCACGGTGTCTGGTTTAGCGCCGACGGCAAACGCGCGTTCCTGATCGCACAAACGCGGGCGCCCGGCTTCGACAGCGAGCGCCAGGAGCAGGCAATGGCCGTCGTGCGGAGTGCGCTCGCGGAAGTGAACCCGCAAGTCAACGCGATCCTCACCGGTCCCGGCGTATTTGCCGCCGAGTCGCGGCGCCTGATTCGCGCCGACGCGGAGCGATTGAGCCTGCTGTCGACGCTGGTGATCCTGGCGATGCTGGTCTTCGTTTACCGTTCAGCGCTCGCAATCATATTGATTACCCTGCCGGTCGTCTTCGGCCTTCTGATCGGCGTGTTGCTGGTTAACACTCTTTTTGGATCGGTGCACGCCATCACCCTCGGTTTTGCCGCGACGTTGATCGGTGAAGCCGTCGACTACCCCGGCTACCTGCTGCTCAATACCGCCGCCGGCGAAACCGGCCGCATGGCGGCGCGGCGCCTGCGGGTGACGCTCGCGCTGGCGGTGCTGTCAACGGTCGTCAGTGCGCTGGCACTGACGCTCTCGAGCTTCAATGGGCTGGCGCAACTCGGCGTACTTACCATGGCGGGCGTGCTGGTGGCCGGGCTGGCGACGCAATACCTGATCCCCTGGCTTTTGGGTGAGCGCGCGCTTGCTGCCGTTTCTCTCCAACGGCTAAACCTGCCTGCGGCCGATTTCCTCGACCGGTCGAAATGGGCCGGCGTGGTTGCCGCCGTTGGGGTCATTTGCGCCGGCGCCTGGCTTGCGGTTCAGCACCCGGCATGGTGGCAGCGCGACCTTGCGGGCATCAGTCCGGTGCCGCCCGATATGCGGATGCAGGATGCGGAACTGCGCCGGGAAATGGGCGCGCCCGAAGTCAGTGTGTTCGTCGCCAGTCGGGGCGACAGCCAGTCGGCCGCGTTGCAGGCGGCGGCAGGACTGCTGCCGGTATTGGAACGGTGGAAGAAGGAAAAGTTGATTCGCAGTTACGATTCGCCGGCCTGGTACCTGCCTGCCTTGGACGTGCAGCGTCAACGCCTGCGCGACCTTCCCGAACCGGCAACCCTTGAGAAGAGCCTCGCCCAGGCATTGAAGGGCCTGGCGTTCCGGCCCGACGCCTTCCAGCCCTTTGTCGAGGAGGTGAACGGTGCGCGTCGCGCATTGGCCGATGGGTCCGTGCCCGTGACGCTGGCGACTTACGCCGGCACCCCGCTGGGTGCGCGCTTGAACGCACTGGTCGTCGAACTGGATGGCCAATCCCTGGTGCTGACGCCGCTTGGCGGCGTTTCCGACCCGGTGAGGCTTGCGCAGGATCTGTCGGCAATTCCGCAGGCCCGGACGCATAGCCAGTTGGTGGATTTGAAGCAGGTTTCCGCCAACATGGTCGATGGCTTCCGTCGCGAGGCGATGTCGCAGGCGGGTTGGGGCGCGGCCCTGATCCTGCTGCTATTGGTTGGCGGCTTACGCTCGGTCAGGCGCGCCATGCGCGTCGCGCTTCCCGCCGCCGCGGCGCTGGTACTGACGGCGGCGCTACTGGTGGCCGCCGGTGAGCGACTCAGTGTATTCCATCTCGTTGCCTTGCTGCTGGTGCTCGGCATTGGCCTCAATTACGCCTTGTTCTTCGAACGTGTTGCAGCGGACGCGGTCGAACGTGCGCGCACCCGATTGTCACTGGCGGTTTGCAGTACCTCGACAATCGTGACGTTTGGCCTGTTGGCACTGTCTTCAACCCCGGTTCTGCATGCCATCGGCAGCACCGTGGCCATCGGTGCGGTATTGGCCATGTTGATGTCGGCCGTTTGGGCGCGGCGTGGAAACGTTATCGTGACCGTGGCCGCGGTCCCGGCGGCGGATGTGGCCAAACCAGGCGGGGGCCGGTAATCCGCTTCGAACATATTCCCGATGACAACATGACATCCCTTGCGATTTCCGCGTACACCACCAGCAATGCCGCCGGCATCGGCAATGTCGCGACAGCGCGCGCGTTGCGCGAGGGCCGCAGCGGACTCGCCCCCAACAATCTCGACTGGGCGCCGTTGCCCTGCTGGATCGGCAGGATCCCCGGCATCGACACCGACAGCCCGCTTGAATTCCCCGTCACGCTTCGCGAGTATGACTGCCGCAACAACCGGCTGGCGCTGATGGCGCTGGAACAGGATGGTTTCGTGGCCGCGGTAGCGGACGCCCGCCGGCGATTCGGGCCGGACCGAGTCGGCGTGTTCCTCGGCACCAGCACCTCCGGCATCCTTTCCACCGAGATTGCCTACCAGCATCGCGATCCCCAACATGGCCGCCTGCCGGCTGACTATCGCTATGAAACCACCCACAATCTCGACGCCACGACCGAATTCGTGCGCCGGGTGCTGGGACTCACCGGTCCGGCGATGACGATATCCACGGCGTGTTCATCGAGCGCCAAGGTATTCTGCCTCGCCGAGCGCTTCATCCGCCTCGGGATCATCGATGCGGCGGTGGTGGGCGGGGTCGACAGCCTCTGCCATACCACGCTCTACGGCTTCAGTGCATTGCAGCTGGTCGCGCCCGATGTCTGCCGCCCGTTCGATGTCGCACGGCGCGGTTTGTCGATCGGCGAGGCAGGCGGTTTTGCAATGTTGGAACGAAGCGATGCGAGCGATGCCGCCATGCATCTGCTGGGCTACGGCGAAACGAGCGATGCGCATCACATGTCGACGCCGCATCCGCAGGGCGACGGCGCTCGCGGCGCCATGCAGGAAGCGTTGGTTCGGGCGGGACTCTCCCCCGCTGATATCGACTATGTGAATCTCCACGGTACCGCCACGCCGGCAAATGACCGTGCCGAGGGACATGCCATGTACGATGTCTTTGGCGACGCGACGGCTTGTTCGTCGACCAAGGGCATTACCGGTCATGCGCTGGGCGCGGCAGGCATTACCGAAGCCGCCATTGCACTGCTCGCCATTGAGCACCAATTCATGCCGGGCAGCCCCACCACTGAAAATGTCGATCCCGAAACGCGTTGTGCATTCTTGCTGGCGGGACGGCCCGCGCGTGTCGAACGGGTGATGAGTAACAGCTTCGGCTTCGGCGGCAGCAATTGCGCGCTGCTGTTCGGCAGGGTGACCTGATGCGCATTTCTGTCGAGGCGGTCGGCGTGCTCGCCCCCGGATTGCCGGATTGGCAGACGGCACGGGCGGTGCTGGCAAGGCAGGGCGCCTACGAGGCTGCGGCGCTGGAAGTCCCGCAACCCGCGTGCCTCCCTCCGGCTGAGCGGCGACGCAGCAGTCCGACCGTGCGCCTCGCCATCGCGGTGGCGGAGCAGGCGTTGCGACAAACTTCATTAGCGCCGCAGGAGATGGCCATGGTGTTCTCGTCGTACGAAGCGGCGGGCATCGTTACCCACCAATTGTGCGAAGTGCTGGCCGGAAGCCGAGAGGTTTCGCCGACCCTTTTCCATAACTCGGTGCATAACGCGCCCAGTGGTTACTACAGCATCGCCATGCATGCACGGCGCGCCGCCACCAGCGTCTGCCGTGGCGAATGGAGCTTTGCAGCCGGATTGCTCAATGCGGC
>JANNGY010000078.1:0-13268 GCA_031404095.1 Betaproteobacteria bacterium
AGGGCCAGAAAATACATCGCTGCCCGGATTGCCACATTGCACTGTGGAGCAACTATGCCGGCGCCGGTGACAAGGTGTGCTTCGCGCGCGTCGGCACCCTGGATGATCCGGATCGGCTGCCCCCGGACATTCACATTTTCACCGCGTCGAAACAGCCGTGGCTGGTGCTGCCGCCAGGCACGCCGGCCGTCGAGGAATACTACCGGAGCGCAGATTACTGGCCGGCCGACAGCCTGGAACGGCGCAAGGCGTTGCTCGGCTGACTAAGCCAGCAAATCGACCTTGGCCTGGAAGCCGATCGGGTTCATCGCTTCGCTCTGGTCGATGATCGCGATCACCAGCCGCGAGGGAATGCGCACGCTCCAGATGTGGCCCGGGTCGGTGAGTTGCGTCAATCGCAGATGCACGAACGGTTCCGCCGCGACCACCGACGAACAGAACGCGCACAACAGCGGCACCGCCGAGTCCGAGGGGACCGTCTGCAAGTAACCTTCCAGCAGCTGGTGATAGGCATCTTCCATCTTCGAGCTGAAGACAACGCAAAACGAACCGTCACTCATTGCATCCTCCGTTTAAAAATTCCGCGTGGCGTCTCTGCCGTCGCCCGGTAATTGCCAGTTTGCACCTCAGCAAGGGCGAATGCCCAATTGCATTGTCATCCGCGCCCGATAAACGGCATCTTGGTTGCCATCACCGTCATGAACTGGACGTTGGCGGTCAGCGGCAGGCTGGCCATGTGCAGCACCGCGTCGGCGACGATCTGCACATCCATCAGCGGCTCCACCGCTATCTCGCCATTGGCCTGCGGCACGCCCTTGGCCATGCGCGCGGCGAGGTCGGTGAGTGCGTTGCCGATATCGATCTGGCCGCAGGCGATGTTGTACTTGCGGCCATCGAGCGAGGTTGACTTGGTCAGGCCGGTCATGGCGTGCTTGGTGGCCGTGTAAGGGGCGGAGTTCGGCCGCGGCGCATGGGCGGAGATGGAGCCGTTGTTGATGATGCGGCCGCCCTGCGGCGTTTGCGATTTCATGATCCTGATCGCTTCCCGGGTGCAAAGAAACGGGCCGAACAGGTTGATCTCGATCACCGACTTCAATTTTTCGATCTCCAGTTCTTCCAGCGGAATCGCCGGCGCGCCGGTACCGGCATTGTTGAACAGCAGGTCCAGGCGGCCAAACGCCGAAAGGGCGCGGGCGAACAAATTCTTCACCGCCTCCGGGTTCGCGACGTCCGTTTCCACCGCCAGCGCGCGGCTTCCCGCGCCTGACGCCCCGACCACCTGCTGCAATCGATCCAGACGGCGGCCTGCCAGCACCACAGCGTAGCCCGCATTCAACAGCGTCAGCGAGGTGGCCTTGCCAATGCCGCTGCCGGCGCCGGTGACGATGGCGATGGGCGTGGGGGTGCGGGTGGGCACGGTGATCATCGGCGCGGCTGCGGAAGGACAAATGCGTGAGGGGACTTCATGAATTCATTCTACCGCGTGGCAATTGGCCAGGCGATGCCCAGCGCCCGCTCGCCGGTAACGACACAGTTTTTCGGTACCATAGTCTTACTGTGTTATAAGAAACAAGGTATTATGCGCGCATCTTCAACCAACCTGTCAAGGCGAAGATGGACGCGAAAATGGAAAGGTTCGAGGAGTACGTGTTGATGATTGCGGGTCAGCTTGGGCATGCGGATCGAGTGGAGCCGTTTCGCGGCTACTGCGCCGGGCTGATGCTGCCCGGCGAACGCAAGAGCGTCGAGCCGATGGCGGCGCGGGTAGCGCCGATGGCGGTGCGCTCGACGCATCAACGGCTGCATCATTTCGTGGCGGATGCGGCATGGTCGGATGCGGCAGTGTTGGGGGCGGTGCGTAGTCACGTGCTTGCCGCGGCAGGCAAGCGGTTCGATGCCCCCGAGGTACTCATCATTGACGACACCGGCTTTCCCAAGAAGGGTACCCACTCGGTGGGGGTGGCGCGGCAGTATTGCGGCCAGTTGGGCAAGCAGGATAACTGCCAGGTGGCCGTAAGCTTGTCGTTGGCCAACGAACACTACAGCGTACCGGTGGGCTATCGGCTGTACCTGCCGAAGGACTGGAGCGTGGACGTGAAGCGGCGCAAGCAGGCTAAAGTGCCTGCCGAGATCGAGTTCGCGACCAAGCCTGCGATTGCACTGCGATTGATCGATGAAGCGCTGGTGACGGGGGCCTCGCCGGTGACCGTCGTCGCGGACGCCGGCTACGGCATCGACACCGCCTTTCGGGATCAACTCAGCGCCCGCAAATTGCCCTATGTCGTCGGTATTACCAAGGCCGTCAGCGTGTGGCCTGAAGGTACCGCCCCTTTGCCGCCCGCCCGGTGGTCCGGTCAAGGGCGCAAGCCGAAACTGCTGCGGCGCGACGCGCAACACCAACCGGTTTCGGTTAAAGCACTGGCCAAGGCGCTTGCTCCACACCAATGGAAGAAGGTTACCTGGCGGGAGGGCACGAATCAGGCGTTGACCGCGCGCTTTGCGGCGGTGCGCGTGCGCTGTGCTTACCGCGACTATTGGCGCAGCGAACTGCGCGCCGAAGAATGGCTGCTCATTGAATGGCCCAAGGGCGACGCGGAGCCGATCAAGTACTTTCTGTCCACGCTCCCGGCCCGCACCTCGATCCAGGAACTGGTGCGGGTGGCGAAACTGCGGTGGCGCATCGAGCGCGACTATCAAGAGCTCAAGCAAGAGTTCGGGCTCGACCATTATGAAGGGCGCGGCTGGCGCGGGTTCCATCACCATGCAACGCTCTGTATCGCGGCATACGGCCACCTTCTTGCCGAGCGCCTCGCGCATCCAAAAAAAACTGTGCAACATCCGTTTCTGGGCGAGATCCCTGCCGTACCCGAAGACTTCCGACCGCGCGGCTCCCCTGCGCTGCCAGCGCCACGTACCCGATTCGATCACGACACTACGCCTCGAACTCGCCGCCGCACTGATCGCCCGACTTCCGCGATGTCCTTGCTGCGGCAAACGAAGTGATACTTTATTAACACAGTAAGACTAGGAAACCTCTGATCAAGTCTAATTTGAATGTGGTTCGACAAGCTCACCACGAACGGATTCAATAAGTTACCGTTCGTCCTGAGCCTGTCGAAGGACTTAATCGGAGGTTCCTTAGGCAGAAATTTCGCAACGCACAGCGTTGCGCGAGCCTGAATCTAGCGCATACGTTTACTGTCAACCAGCGCTTCCACCAATTCCACGAAACCCTTGCCGCACCGCGACGGCGTCACATAGGCGGGCTTCGCCGGCAGTGAATCCACGAAATCCGCCACGTTGGCCACGCCCACCGAATGCGGAAAATATCCAAACATCGGCGCGTCATTGGGTGAATCGCCGACGAACACAAATTCACTCTTGCGCAGGTCGAGGTCAATCCCGAATCGTTCCTTCATGAAAAGCCGCGTGGTCGAGAGTTTGTCGTAGTTGCCCAGCCAGCCGTTGACATGGATCGAACTGATCTTCGCCGTCAGGCCTGCCGATTCCATCAGCGTCTTGATGCGCTCCACTTCTGCGCGGGGCAAGGCTGGCACATCCTCGCAAAAGTCGATCGCAATATCGGCCTCGCGATAAGGCTGATCGGAGGCAAGTGCGGTGCCGGGGACGGATTGCAGAATGTGTTGCGCGACAGCAGTCAAGCGTTCGCGGTCGTGCTGTCGGGTAGTGGCGTCCTTGATGAAGTGCTGCCTGAGTTTCTTTTCGTCTGGGTCGAAATGAAAATGGAACGCGCCGTTTTCGCCGACGACGCCATCGACCGGCCACATGCGCGCGATGTGATCGCACCAGCCGGCGGGGCGGCCGGTGATGGGGACGACGATGAGACCAGATTGCTTCAGTGCTTCAACCGCAGAGTAAGCGCGCGCCGTGAGCCGGCCTTCGGTGGTGAGCGTGTCGTCGATGTCGAACAGCACGCCGCGGATTCTGCCCAGCGATTCGACCGACATTTCCGATAAAGGTCTCACGCAACTTCCCTGAACATTTCATAAAAAATCGCCGTCATTCCAGCCCTTCGACAGGCTCAGGATAAAACGGGCAAGCCCGGGCTGGAATCCAGTGCGTCGGTTTGCCTGAAATTGGATTGGACTGGGTGGCCCGATATGGCCAGCCCCTCCCAGCCTCCGCTGGGACGACGGGCGTATAAGGCCTGTACTTCAAATTGATAACTCCAGTACTGGAGCGGCTCTCAGGCCCTTTATGCTCGACAAGGCGCATAGGTGCTAGACCCTGGCCTTTGCACGAATGAAATTCGCCGCTCGTTCACTTTCCATCGCATCCATATGCAATCCGCACTTGGTGCGCCGCCACAGAATGTCGTCCGGCATCCGTGCCCACTCTTGCTGCATGCAGTAATCGATTTCGCGCTCCGACAGCAGCGTCGCACCCACACCGAACAACTCGCCCAAGTCGGACATCGATCGCACCCCGGCCAATACTTGCCCGGTACGTGAACCATGCCGCGAAGCAAGGCGACGCAGGTAATCGATCGGCAGGCCCGGGTGTTTCTTCGCCACATCCTGCACCGCTTCGTCGAGCGATCCAACGTCGCCACCGGGCAATGCTTCTGTTTGCGTCCACGAACCGGTCATCGCCGGGTAGTACGCTCGCAATGCTTCCAGTGCCTGTTCAGCGAGACGGCGATAAGTGGTGATCTTGCCGCCAAAGATCGACAGCAGGGGCGAGGTGCCGCCGTCATCGGCGACCTTAAGGACATAGTCGCGCGTGATCTCGGATGGGTTCGCGCTGCCGTCGTCGTAGAGCGGCCGCACACCGGCATAACTCCAGACCACGTCGGACTCGTTCAGCGGTTTCTCCAGAAAGCGATTGGCCGCCTGTACCAGGTAGCGGGTTTCTTCCGGGGAAAGTCCCGCCGCGTCCTCCAAGCGCGCTACATTGATGTCGGTGGTGCCGATCAGGCTGAATTTGTCTTCAAAGGGTATGACGAACACCACCCGCTTGTCGCTGTGCTGCAGGATGTAAGCGTGATGCTTGTCGTGGATGCGCGGCACCACGATGTGGCTGCCTTTCACCAGCCTGACAGTCGCGTTGATCTGGACCTTTAGCGCGTCGTCGAGCAACTGCTTTACCCACGGCCCGGCGGCATTCACCACGCCTCGCGCCTTGACCACCGAGTTGGTCTGCTGGTCGACATCGCGCAGCGTGAGCTCCCAGGCACCGCTATCGCGCCGGCCCGCAACCAAACGGGTGCGAACACGGATCTCGGCGCCGTGATCGCGCGCCGAAACGGCGTTCAGCACAGTGAGCCGCGCGTCGTCGACACGTGCGTCGGAATAGAAGAATCCGCGGCGAATGGCGGATTTCAGTCCGGCGCTGTAAGTGTCGTCCGGAAACATGACCGTGCGAGAGCCGGGCAGCGATATCTTGCCGCCGATACGGTCATACATGAAAAGGCCGACGCGCACCATCCACGCCGGCCGCATGTGCTTGTCGTGCGGCAGGATGAACTCCAGCGGTTGAATGATGTGCGGCGCGATCCTGAGCATGACTTCGCGTTCCTGCAACGCCTCCCGCACCAAGCGGAATTCATATTGCTCGAGATAGCGGAGGCCGCCGTGAATCAGCTTGGAGCTCCAGGAACTGGTGGCTGAAGCGAGGTCATCCTGTTCGACCAGCAAAACCTTCAGGCCGCGGCCGGCGGCATCGCGCGCGCGATGCCGCAGCCATTGATGCCGCCGCCGATGATCGCTAGATCGTAGATGGTTTCGTTCAGGGTTTGCACTGGCAGAAAAGGCAATTAGCCACAGATGAACACGGATAAACACAGATGGTACTTTGTATTTGGGCACGCATCGTGACCTTGCACGGTTGGCGCGCACTAGCCTGCATATTTCATGGGTCGGCCCCGTACTGATAGCGTTTTGCTTCCGCCAACGGTCTTCACAGTAAAATCCAATTTGTACTTCGATTTTCGCCGGGCCTACGCGCTCGATGGCGGACGGCTGGGTGGCGTTTTTCCGCTCTCCTCCTCGCCGGTATCCAGATGGCGGCTCGTCGGTCGAGCGAAAAATCACTCGCCCATCCACCCACCCTCGAACGCGTCCCCATGAAATTTGCAGGCTAGATATTGTCACGAACCCGGGAGGATACATCTGTGTTCATCTGCGTTTATCTGTGGCAAAAAAATCGGTCTGTCAAATTCACCTCACGCGGTCCCGAAAGCGCTCCAGCCAAAGCAGAGAGAAAGCCGTCTTGGTGTCAGTGATCTCACCCTTGCCGACCATGTCAACGGCCTCGCTGAGCGACATCGTGAATACTTCCATGAACTCACCCTCGTCACGCCGATGCCCGACATGTGTCAATTCGCGCGCGACGTAAAGTTCAATCGCCTCGTTGGAGTAGCCAATGCCGGGGTGCAGGGTAATGACGTGGCGCCAGCTCGCCGCCGTGTAGCCGGTTTCTTCCAGCAGTTCGCGCCGCGCGGTTTCGTCATGCGGCTCCCGCGGATCGATCTTGCCGGCGGGCAGTTCAATGAAATGACGGCGTACGGGATAGCGGTACTGATGCTCGAAGACAAGCGTGTCTCTGTCGAGAAACGCGGCAATGATGACGGCGCCGGGATGAAGCACGTACTCTCGCCACGATTCGCGGCCGTCGGGGAGACGCACGCGATCGCGTTGCACGCGAATCAGTTTTCCATCCAGCAGGCGTTCGCTGGACAGCGGGTGTTCGGTCAGGTCGGGAAATCGGGAGTCGGCATTCATTTGAGGAGCTTGCGTCAATCCCGACACAATCCTGTTTATGGCAGTATGGCCGAGGCTGCACGGCCGACCCCTCCCATTGAAAAAGGGAGGGTTGAGCCGGGAACTCGCGAAGCAAGCTTCGCGCCGGTGAAACGGTGTCCCGATGCAGAGGGACACACGGCCTGCAAGGCGGGAGGGATTTTCGGTGATGAAATCAGTGGCGCTGTCGTTACAGTAACACCGACAATCCCCCTCAATCCCCCTTTTTCAAAGGGGGAAGTACATCACTTGCGAGGCCAGACAATTAGAATACGACGCTCCATACCAGTGAAAGCCTAGAAAGACCGCTGGATGGCATTCAAGCATGCCGTCATCAGGACACCGGGGAACAAGCCGAGGACCAGCAGGCCGAACGCATTCACGGCGAGCAGGCCGCGAAAGCCGGCCGCGGCAACGATCGGCGATGAATCGGTGGGCGCATCGAAATACATCAGCTTGACGATACGCAGGTAATAGTACGCGCCGATCACGCTCATCAGCACGGCAAACACCACCAGCCACAGGTAACCGGCATTCAAGGCGCCCTCAAGCACGGCGAGTTTTGCCCAGAAACCGAGAAACGGCGGAATGCCGGCCATCGAGAACATCACGATCAGCATCAGGAATGCGTACCAGGGCGAACGCTGGTTGAGTCCCTTGAAGTCCTCCAGGTTCTCGGCTTCGAACCCGGCGCGGGACAGCAGCATGATCATGCCGAAGGCCGTCAGTGTCATCAGCGCGTAGGTGATGCTGTAGAACATGGCGGCGGAATATCCATTCTTCGTGCCGGCCAGGATGCCGAGCAGGAGGAAACCCATGTGCGAAATGGTCGAGTACGCCAGCATGCGCTTCAAATTGGTCTGGGCGATGGCGATGATATTGCCGAGCGCCACCGACAGCGCCGCCATGATCACCAGCATGCCCTGCCAGTCGCCTACCGCGCCGGCCATTGAATCGGCGAGGATGCGCATGATGAATCCGAATGCGGCAATTTTCGGCGCCGAGCCGATGAACAGTGTCATCGCCGTCGGCGCGCCCTCGTAGACATCGGGCACCCACATGTGGAACGGCACGACGCCCAGCTTGAACGCGAGACCCGCCACCACGAACACGAGTCCAAAGGTGATCAGCGGGTCGTTGGCACGGCTGGCCTCGAGCACCTTGGCCACCGTGGCCACGTCAAGAGAGCCGGTCGCCCCGTAAATCATCGACAGGCCATACAGCAGCAAGCCCGACGCCAACGCACCGAGGATGAAGTACTTCATCGCCGCCTCGGTCGCCGTCGCCGAATCGCGATTCAAGGCGACCATCGCGTAGGTGGCCAGTGCGAACAACTCCAGCCCGAGGTAGAGCGAGACGAAATGGTTGGCCGAGACCATCACCATCATGCCGAGCGTTGCAAACAGGATGAGGAGGATGAATTCGCCGCTGAACAGCTTGCGCGCGACTAGATACGCGCGACTGTAGATGATGACCATCGCCACCGCGACCGCAATGGCTGCTTTCAATACCACGGCCATGCCATCGACCACGAACATGCCGTTAAACGCATAGCGTGGCGCGGCCAGCGGCGCGTACAGGCTCAAGGCCACGACGACGAGCGTGAAAAGCGACAGCACGTAAAGCCTGCCTTCGCGCCTCTCCGGCGCCGAAAACAGATCCACGATCATCACGACCAGGGTCATGACCAGCAGGAAAATTTCCGGTGCCGCCAGTGCCAAATTAAGGGATGAAACCGTCATGACGTCCTTTTCCTGTTTCCGCTAATGCCACAGATTCCGCTGATTCCGTTAATTCAACTTGCCGGCTGCGACGTGCTTCAGCAGCGCCTCAACCGAGGTGTGCATCACTTCCGTAAACGGCTGCGGAAAAATTCCCATCACCAGCACCGCCACCGCCAACACGCCGAGAAACAGCATTTCGCGGTTGTTGATGTCGGTGAGCGCGCGCACGTTGTCGTTGGCGATTTCACCGAAGATCACCCGTTTCACCATCCACAGGGTATAAGCCGCGCCGAGGATCAATGTGGTCGCCGCGGCAAAGGCAAACCAGAAGTTCACCTTCATCGCACCGAGGATTACCATGAATTCGCCGACAAAACCCGAGGTCGCCGGCAGGCCCGAATTGGCCATGCCGAAAAACACCGCAAAGAAAGCGAACTTGGGCATGGTGTTCACGACGCCGCCGTAGGCGGCAATCTCGCGCGAATGCACCCGGTCATAGAGCACGCCGATGCAAAGGAACATCGCGGCGGAGATGAACCCGTGCGAGATCATCTGTGCCAGCCCGCCTTCCATCCCCTGGGAATTGAAGATGAAAAAGCCCAGCGTGACAAAACCCATATGCGAAATTGACGAATACGCCACCAGCTTTTTCATGTCGGTCTGGGCCAGCGTGACCAGGCCGATATAAACGACGGCGATCAGCGATAACGTGATCATGAAACCCGTGAGCGCATGGCTCGCGTCAGGCGCGATCGGCAGGTTGAAACGAAGAAAGCCATAGGCGCCGATTTTCAGCGTGATTGCCGCCAGCACGACCGAACCACCGGTCGGCGCTTCGACGTGCGCATCCGGCAACCAGGTATGCACCGGCCACATCGGCACCTTGACCGAGAACGACGCGAAGAACGCGAAGAACAGTAGCGTCTGCGCAGTCAGCCCCAGCGGCACGCGGTGGAAATCCTGGATATCGAAGCTGCCGTTGGTCACGTTGTAGAGATAGATCAGGGCGGCCAGCATCAGCAGGGAGCCGAGCAACGTGTAGAGGAAGAACTTGACCGCGGCATAGACACGGTTCGGTCCGCCCCAGACGCCGATGATGAGGAACATCGGGATCAGCATCGCCTCGAAGAACAGGTAGAACAGGATCGCGTCGGTGGCGGCAAACACGCCGTTCATGAGCCCCGACATGATGAGGAACGCGGCGAAGTACTGCGACACCTTTTTCTGGATCACTTCCCAGCCGGCAATCACGACAATGACCGTGATGAAACTGTTCAGCACCACGAACAGCATGGAGATTCCGTCGACGCCCAGTGCGTAGTGGATATTGAAACGCGAAACCCACGGCGTGCGCTCGACAAACTGCATGGCCGACGAAGCATTGTCGAAGCCGGTCCACAGCGGAATGGCGACGGCCAGACCCAGCAAGCTGCCCAGCAGCGCAACCCAGCGCGCCGCGGACTTCTGCGGTTCACCATTCAGGAACAGTGTGAGAATGCCGGCGACAATCGGCACCCAGATGGTCAGGCTAAGAGTGATGGAGCTGCTTTGCATTTTTTTGCTTTTAGTTTCCCGGGGTTTGCTGGCGTTGGCTTAGCCGAGCTTCATGTAAACGAGTGTGAGGGCCACAAACACGCCGAAAATCATGGTGAATGCGTAGGTATAGACGTAACCGGTTTGCAGGTTGCGGGCCACACCCGAAAACCAGCCGATCAATCTCGCCGTGCCATTGACCATGATGCCGTCGATAATGGTGACGTCGCCGAATTTCCAGAGGCCCTGGCCCAGCTTGCGCGCGCCCGAGGCGAAGAACCAGTCGTTGAAGCGGTCAAAGCCGTATTTGTCTTCCAGAATCCTGACCGGCAGCGCCAACGTCGCGCGGATCTTCGCCGGCAGTTCGGGCTTCGCGATGTAGCAGACCCACGCGGTACCCGCACCAGCCAGCGCCAGCCAGAACGGCAAGGTTGTCAGGCCGTGCATCACCATGCTGCCGGCACCGTGAAACTCTTTCTTCAATGCGGTCATGGTCGCGGTCGCCTTGATGGCATCGCCAAAATATCCGCCATAGAGCATCGGCTCGATCGTCATCCAGCCGATAGCCACCGACGGAATGGCGAGCAGGATCAGCGGCAACGTGACGACCCACGGGGTTTCGTGCGGTTTTTCGCCGGGTGCCAGGCCGTGATGGGCGTGATCGTCGTGCTTGTCATGACCGTGCGCCTCCGTCGCGAAGCGTTCCTTGCCGTGGAAAGCAAAAAACACCAGGCGGAACGAGTACAGCGCGCCGATGAAAACGCCAGCCAGCGCGGCGACATAGGCAATGCTGTGGCCGGGGGTCTGCGAGGCGTGAATCGCCTCGATGATCGAATCTTTCGAGAAGAATCCGGCAAACGGCGGAAAGCCCGCATTGGCAAGCGCGCCGATGAGCATGGTGAAATAGGTGATCGGCATGTACTTCCGCAGGCCGCCCATCTTGCGCATGTCCTGCTCGTGATGCAGGGCGATGATCACCGAGCCCGCGCCGAGGAACAGCACGGCCTTGAAGAAAGCGTGGGTCATCAGGTGAAAGATGCCGGCTGAATAGGCGCCGGCGCCGA
The DNA here is from genome assembly GCA_031404095.1 of Betaproteobacteria bacterium. Taxonomy (GTDB): domain Bacteria; phylum Pseudomonadota; class Gammaproteobacteria; order Burkholderiales; family Usitatibacteraceae; genus UKL13-2. Next base: position 11,083 of record JANNGY010000078.1, read on the forward strand.
GCGCCATGGTCATGTAGCCGAGTTGCGAAAGCGTGGAATACGCCACCACGCGCTTGATGTCGTACTGGACGATGGCGATCAGCGCCATGAAAAATGCGGTAATCGCGCCGATGGTCAGCACAAACGACAGGGCCGTTTGCGACATTTCGAACAACGGCGACATGCGCGCCACCATAAAGATGCCGGCCGTCACCATGGTCGCGGCATGGATCAGCGCGGAGATCGGGGTCGGGCCTTCCATCGAATCCGGCAGCCACACATGCAACGGAAACTGCGCCGACTTGCCCATCGCGCCGATGAAGAGGCAGATGCAGATCGCCGTCAGCAGCGACCACTGCCAACCGGGAACGACTTCGATCAGCGTATCGGCAAAATTGGGGGCAAGCTTGAAAACCGTCGCATAGTCCAGCGAACCGAAGGTTGCAAATATGAAGCCGATGCCGAGCAGGAAGCCGAAATCGCCGACACGGTTGACCAGGAAGGCTTTCAGGTTGGCGTAGATCGCCGTCGGGCGCGTGTACCAGAAGCCGATCAGCAGGTAGGACACCAGCCCGACCGCTTCCCAGCCGAAAAACAACTGGAGGAAGTTGTTCGACATCACCAGCATCAGCATCGAGAAGGTGAACAGCGAGATATAGGCAAAGAAGCGCGTGTAACCGTCGTCCTCTGCCATGTAGCCAATGGTATAGATGTGCACCATCAGCGAGACAAAGCTCACCACCAGCATCATCGTGACGGTGAGGGGATCGATCAGGAAACCGATTTGCAGGTTGATGCCGTCAGTCACCAGCCAGGTGTAGATGGCACCATTGAACGTCTTGCCGGCCTGGACATCCTGGAAGACAAAGCAGGACAGCACGAACGCCGCGGTGACGCCAAAGATGGTGACGGTGTGGGCAAAGGTGCGTCCCAGCGCGCGTCCGAAAAAGCCGGCGAGCACGGCGCCCGCCAGCGGGAGCAGCGGAATGGCAAGCAGGGCAAGTTTGTTTTCGATCATCTGGTTTTGTCTGTTTTGGCCAAACTCAAGCGCCGGCGCGCCCTCTGGAGCAAAAAGGCCTGGAAATGCCCGTCATTGCTGGACCTTTCATTGCCGTGGCTGCTGAGTACCGACCCATCTGGTCAGCCTTTCAGGGTGCCGATGTCATCGACGTTGATACTCTGATGATTGCGGAACAGCACCACCAGAATCGCCAGTCCGATCGCCGACTCGGCCGCAGCGACCGTCAGGATGAAGAATACGAACACCTGCCCGTGTATGTCATTCAGGAAATGTGAGAAGGCGATGAAATTCATGTTCACCGCCAGCAACATCAGTTCGATCGCCATCAACAACACGATGATGTTCTTGCGATTGAGAAAAATGCCGGCGATGGAAATCGCGAACAGCACCGCGGAGAGCATCAGGTAGTCGGACAGGACAATCACGCTTTTTTCTCCCCGGACATGTCTGCGCTCGCCGGCTCAACCGGCGCCTCGACTTCAGCGGGCATGGAAATGATCTTGAGGCGATCCTTGCTTTTCACCCGGACTTGCGCGGCGATATCTTGCGACTTCACATCCTTGCGGCCGCGGAACGTCAACGCGATGGCCGCGACCATGGCCACGAGCAGGACGACGGCTGCCAGCTCGAATGGCAACAAGTATTCGGTGTAGAGCAGCCTGCCGAGTTCCTTGGTATTGGATGCCGCTGAGGCCGGCGCGCCCGGAGAGGCCGTATGCAACTTCAGGGCGCTGCCCCACAACAACAGCGCCATCTGCGCGGCCATCAATATGGCGACGGTTGCGGCAATCGGCAGATGCTTCCAGAAACCCTCGCGCAGCTTGTCGAAATTGATGTCGAGCATCATCACGACGAACAGGAACAGCACCATGACCGCGCCGACATAGACCAGCACCAGCGTGATGGCGAGAAATTCCGCGTATATCAGTATCCAGAGCGCGGCGGCCGTAAAAAATGACAGCACCAGGAACATCGCCGCGTGGACCGGATTCCTGGCGGTGATGACGCGTAGCGCCGAGATGATCAGCACGGCGGCGAAGACGTAGAAGGTGATGGATTGAAATGTCATTGTTATGTCACGCTTTTGAGGTCACCGGTACTTGGCGTCCTCCGCACGGCGCTTGGCAATCTCGGCTTCGTACTTGTCGCCAATCGCCAGCAGCATGGGTTTGGTGTAGTAGAGATC
>JANNGY010000079.1:0-6703 GCA_031404095.1 Betaproteobacteria bacterium
CGTCCAGCGCAGGCTGGGACCCTGTCCGATCCAAGCTAATGAATACGCGAACGGACTGGATTCCAGCCTGTGTTGGAATGACGAAATTTTGGGGTTTCGAGATGTTCCCATCGGCCATTGCTGATTCCACTATTGCCCAAGCACTCCCCGCAGCCAGACGATCAGCGGATACAGGTCTTCGAAGTTTCCGGCTATTTCCTTCGCCAGATTTTTCGACACGTGCTTGTTCAGATCGATCTCGAGGAAGCTGAAGTAGTGGCGGTTCTTGATCATATCCATCATCGGGTGATCGGCTGGCAAATGCTGGTAGCCCTTGGGTGCCCGCATCATGCGGTCTTCCTCGGAAAGCCCGCCGAAGGTGGCGAGGAAACGCTTGTTCTTGAGGAGTGCTGTCACCGCGTCCGGCTCGGCCAGAATCTCATGGCGAATCTTGTTGAGTGTTTCCGGTTCCGGCATGTAGACCCCGCCACCCATGCCCAGGATGCCTTGCTGGTTGATCTGGAAGTAATAGCCCGGCACCCCCTTGTGATCCTTGGTCTCGCCGATCATCGCCGAAAACTGGGTTTTGTACGGTTCCTTGTTGTGCGAAAAGCGCACGTCGCGATAGATGCGGAACAGCGACTTCTTCGGGTCCACGTGCGCGATGCGCTCGTCGAATTTTGCGACGCGCTGGATGATGTCCGCCACCAGTTCCGTGAACTCCTCGCGCAGGATGTCGTAGTTCGGCTTGTTGTGCAGGAACCACGGACGGTTGTTGTTTTCCGAAAGCTCTTTGAGAAACTGGAGGAGGGCGGGGATTTGCATTACGTCATGTCTCATTCAATGTGGAATTTCATCGCCAAGCCTCTCAGGGTACCCTTTTCTGGTACGCGCAGTGCTCGCTGTTACACCATCATCCGCCAATAAAACTCATCTCAACCTTGCGCGCCTTCGTCGTCTCGCCTGTCCGAATCTCCGAATACCGGTCCGCCCGATGCTGCCAGATCGCCACCAACGCATCGCGAATCTCATCATCCGACCTTTCGCCGCGCAACAGCCCCTTCAGATCGTATCCCTTTTCGGCAAACAGGCAGGTAAAGATCTGGCCGTCGGTGGAAAGCCGCGCGCGCGTGCAAGTAGCGCAAAACGCCTGCGTGACGCTGGAAATGACGCCGATCTCTCCCGCGCCATCGGTATAACGCCAGCGTTCCGCCACTTCTCCCTGGTAATTCGCATCCACGACTTGCAGCGGAAACACGACGCTGATGCGGCGAACGATTTCCGCCGAGGGAATAACGTCGTCCATGCGCCAGCCGTTGGTGGCGCCGACATCCATGAACTCGATGAAGCGCACGATGTGCGGTGTGCCGCGGAAGTACCGCGCCATGTCGATAATCTCGTGATCGTTCACTCCGCGCTTCACCACCATATTGATTTTGACGGGGCCGAGGCCCGCGTCCGCAGCCGCGTCTATCGCTTCGAGCACCTTGGCCACCGGAAAATCGACGTCGTTCATTTCCCGGAAGGTCTTCTCATCGAGCGAATCGAGGCTGACCGTGATGCGTTTCAGTCCGGCATCCTTGAGCGCGCGCGCCCGCGCCTTGAGCGCCGAGCCGTTGGTGGTGAGCGCGATGTCGATGCCGGGCAATTGTCCGGTCAGCATCGCGATCAATTTCTCGATGCCGCGCCGCAACAGCGGTTCGCCGCCGGTGAGGCGGATTTTTTCGACGCCGAGTCCGTGCGCGATGCGCGCGACACGAACGATCTCCTCGAAGGTCAGCAATGCGTCGTGCGGCAGGAACTGGTAATTGGCGTCGAACACATCCTTCGGCATGCAGTAGGTGCAGCGGAAGTTGCAGCGGTCGGTGACGGAGATTCGCAGGTCGCGCAGCGGCCGTTCGCGCGTATCGGCAAGCAACTGCACCGCGGTGTGCGTGGCGAGCGCGGGAATTCGAAGGGTTCGCGCATCGGCAATGGGGATGACGGTATTGCGTTCGGTCATCCGGCTAGCATAGCCCAATTGCCGTGTAAGATTCCCGGCATGGATAAAAAGTCGTTTCCGATATCGGTGGTGATGGAACGTATTGCCGTCAACAGCCGCTGGCAAAGCGAGAAGTGGCAGCTGGCCGGTGTGTTGCCTGACGACTCCGGCGCCGCAGGGCCGAGGATATTGATGGAACGCGAAGGGCTATTGCAAACGATTCATCCCGGCTACTTGCTGGTCATTTATCCGGACGAAGGTGAGGGTTATTACCTGAACATCACGTCACCCGAGCCGCGGGTGTTTGTCACCTGGCGCATGACCGACGATGAGTCCGAGGCGGTGCCGCATATGGTGACGCTTTCCTACAATGAAGCGGCGCGCTGGATGGATGCGCAGGAGAAGGTCGATAGCGTGGCCATTCCGGAAGACATCTATGCCGAACTGGTCGAGTGGGTGCAGGCAAATTACCGGCCGCCGGAAAAGAAACAGCGGATCCGGCCGAAGTCGTTCGAAAGCAAGGACGGACGCTACAAGGGGGGAATGTCGTGAACGAAGCCGGCAAGCCCGCTGTTCCCGCCTTTCTGTCGCGCTGGTCGCGTCGCAAGATTGATGCCGGCAAGACCGCAGCGGAACGCGCGGTCGCCCCTGCCGATCCGACGAACGTCACGGGGATCGCGCCGCCCGTGGAACCGGTCGCCCATCCCATCCCTGCCACGGTTTCGGGGGTGGGCACTGACACGACCGGGCATCCGCAAACAGCGACGGCCGTGCCGGCCGAGTCGCGAGACAAACCGGAACTGCCATCGATCGACAGCCTCACGCATGAGGCAGATTTTTCGCCTTTCATGGCGAAGGATGTCGACCCCGGGTTACGCAATCAGGCGATGAAAAAACTGTTCACCGATCCGCATTACCAGTTTGGCCAAATGGACAAGCTGGATATTTATATCGACGATTATTCCCAGCCGGATCCGATTCCACCGGAGATGCTGCGCCAAATGTATCAGGCGAAAAGCCTCTTCCTGTTTGACGACGAAGAGAAGGACGCGTCCCTGCCGAATGATCCGGACGTGGTTCACGCCGATGCGATTGCGGCGACCGCGCCTGGCTTGGACCATGGCGACGCCAATGACGCCCGGAATACGACGCTGGAAAACGTCGTATTGCCGGATGGCGCCGAGGCAAAAAGCCCTGAAAATTTTGTGGGATTAGACGGCAAACCGGTCATCGTCAAGTCCGTATAGACGAGTTCGTTAAAGTTGGCGCCGAAGTAAAAACAGTCCGTAACCAAATAGTGGTTTTCGGATATGTACACGCGTTGAATAATGTGTTCTAGTGCATGCAGTTCTGATGCATACTTTCACGCGGTGAGCCGGAAACAGTCCTGGAAAAGTTCGGCCGGCTCGCTGTTGCAACGCTCAAAAATAACGATTCGAGGAGACCGCCATTATTCGCGAACAACGCGAAGTGGATGCTGTGGCAGATGTGGCTGCGGCAATTGATCGCGCCGGAACGGAGCCACTCCGTCCAGGCCATGAGACGTCCGTCTCGTTCGATCCGGTGTTGATGCATGACCATCCCGGCTGGTCGGTGAAAGATTCGGCCGGCGGTATTTCCCAAATTAATTTTTCAGCCAAGATCGCCGCACTGGCGGCGTTGGCGGAATTGCCGGCGTTTGCGCCGGTGGCGAGCGTTGACTATGTGTCGCGTGGCAACCTGCTGGTGCTCGCGGACTCGGCCCGTGGTCTGCAGGCCGTCGAGGCACTCGGCGATCAACTGGACCTGGCGATGCTCTGGACCGCCGCCGCGCCGGCACCAGCGCCGGCGGGAGTGGAAATTGTCGCTGCGGCGCTTCATTCACTCACCGGCCACCTTGGCGCCTTTGAGGCGGTTTTTCTGCCGGCAAGTGGCGCCATGCGGTCAGCAGCGTTCGACCTGGTGCTCGATCTGCGGCGTGAGCCTGCCTTTCGCATGCATCAGCCGCCGCAGGGTTATTTCCACGCGGCGGACGCAGAGAGTTTCGCGGCCGCGATCAGGGAATTGCCGGACATGGTCGGCGAGTTCGACAAGCCCAAATTCTTCGCCTACAAGGAATCGCTTTGTGCGCACAGCCGCTCAATGAAATCCGGCTGCAACAAGTGCATTGACGTCTGTTCGACCCAGGCCATTTCATCGGCCGGCGACAAGGTGGCGGTGGATCCGCACCTGTGCATGGGTTGCGGCGCCTGCGCCACGGTGTGCCCGTCGGGGGCGATGACGTATCAATATCCGCGCGTGGCGGATCGCGGCACGCAATTAAAGACCATGTTGAATTCCTTTCGCGTCGCCGCGAAGGGGCAGGGCGCGACACCGACGGTGCTATTCCACAACGCGACCGATGGACGCGATTCTCTCGCGGCAATGGCCCGGTCGGGCTCGGGAATTCCGGCGAGTATGCTGCCCCTCGAGACGTGGCATGTGGCGTCCACCGGGCTCGATTTATTGCTCGGGGCGATTGCCTATGGCTCGGGTCATGTGGCGATTCTGGCCGCCGGGTCCGAGGCGCCTGAGTATTGGCAGGCGTTGGAGCGCGAAATGGCGCTTGGCCAGGTCATCCTCAATGCGCTGGGATATACCGGGTCGCATTTTTCGCTGGTCCAGGGCGCCGACCAGCTGCAACAGCTTGTTCCCGGCCAGACCGTACCGGTGCCGGCCGGGTTCAATCTGTCCAATGACAAACGCGGGTCGCTTGAATTCGTCGTCGAACATCTGTTACGACACGCGCCGGCAAAGAAATCGCAGATCGCCTTGCCGGCCGGGAGCATGTTCGGCGCCGTCAATGTCGACGCCGCCAAATGCACCCTTTGCATGGCTTGCGCCGGTGCCTGCCCTGAATCCGCCCTGATGGACGGTGGCGACACGCCGCGCCTCAACTTCCTCGAACGCAATTGCGTGCAATGCGGCCTGTGCGCGAACACCTGTCCCGAAAATGCGATCACGCTTGATCCCCGCCTGCTGCTGACGGACGCTCGAAAGCAGACGGCGGTGTTGAACGAATCCGAACCGTTCAATTGCATTTCCTGCGGCAAGGCGCTCGGCACCAAGGTGATGATCGACAACTTGCTGGGCAAATTGGCGGGGCATTCGATGTTCCAGGGCGAGGGCCAGTTGAAGCGTTTGCAAATGTGCGCCGACTGCCGGGTTGTCGACATGATGGGCAACAAGCATGAGGCGTCGATCCTGACGGGAAGGCCGGCCGAATGAGCGCGCAGGTGAGCCCGCAGCCTGTCAGATTCGATGCCCCGAGACGGATCGAGCCGGAAGACCAGGTGCGTGCCGATTTTTACGCACTGCTGGCCACACTCTTCTATCGCGCGCCCGACGAGGGGTTGCTGCGCGCCTTGATGCTGTCCGCTGAACCGGAAGGCGAGGCAATGGCAAATGCGGCAGGCGGAGAGGCGGATGATCTGGCAAAGGCATGGGCGGCGCTCGCGGCGGCGTCAGGCGTTGTCAGTCACGATGCGGTGCAGGAGGAATACGAAGCAGTATTCGTTGGGGTGGGGCGTCCGCCGGTGATGCTGTTCGGGTCGTTCTATTTGTCCGGCTTCATGAATGAAAAACCGCTGGCGGTATTGCGTGGCGACCTGAGTGCCTTGGGTTTCGTGCGCGCTGCGGATGTCACCGAACCCGAAGACCACCTGGCGGCACTTTGCGATGTGATGCGCGCCATGATTCTGGGGGATATGGCCGACGTGCCGGCGCCGATCGAGCAGCAACGGGCTTTCTTTGTGAAGCACTTGCAGCCATGGGCGCGGCAATGCTGCGCCGCAATAACACAAAATGAAAAATCAAACTACTATAGAAGAGTTGCGGCATTTGCCGAGGCATTTTTTCAAATTGAAATTCAAGCATTCGAGATGTAATTGATTCCCAAGACTGTCTTATCCCGCGTCACTACATGGATGGAGGTACGAGATGAAACCCGAACATAAACCTGCTGACCACGCACCCCGCAACCGCCGCAAATTTTTGCTGGGCGCGACCCTCGGCAGTGCCGGCGCAGTCGCCGCCGTCGTATCCGGTGGCAATGTCCAGCAGGCGCTCGAAGTCGCGGCAGTGCAACCGGAAAAGAAAAAAGTATTGGGTTATCACGAGACCGATCACATCCGCCAGTACTACGAGACGACGCGAATCTAGCTGACCTTTTGACGAGCGAGGAGACAATCATGTTATTGACCAAGAAATCCAGCAACGTGCAAAAGGGCGAATCGTCCGGCTTTGCGCAAAGGTTGAATAGCGCACTGGGCACCATGGATCGCCGCGCATTTCTGAGACGATCCGGCATGGTGGCCGGCGCCGGCGCCTTCGCTTCGCAACTGCCTTTCTCGATGGTCCGCAAGGCGCAGGCGGCCGCGGCGCCCGGCACGGAAGGCAAGATGGAAATCAAGCGCACCGTCTGCACACACTGCTCGGTCGGCTGTGCCATCGATGCCGTGGTGCAAAACGGCGTCTGGGTGCGTCAGGAGCCGGTATTCGATTCGCCGATCAATCTGGGCGCGCACTGCGCCAAAGGCGCGGCGATTCGCGAACACGGCCACGGTGAGCACCGTCTGAAGTATCCGATGAAACTGGTCGGCGGCAAATACAAGCGGATCAGCTGGGATCAGGCGATCACCGAGATCGGTGACCAGATGCTGAAGATCAAGAAGGAGAGCGGTCCCGACGCGATCTACTGGATTGGCTCCTCGAAGCACAACAATG
>JANNGY010000080.1:0-2024 GCA_031404095.1 Betaproteobacteria bacterium
CTTCATGCGCGCCTGCGGCATGGTGCCGGTGATCGTCAAAAAGGACTTGCCTGGTTTTCTCGCCAATCGCCTGCAGCATGCGCTCGCGCGCGAAGCGTTTGCCATGATCGACGCCGGTGTGGCGACCGCCGAGGACGTGGATAACGCGGTGCGCTTTGGTTTCGGCTTTCGTTTTCTCGCGGCAGGCCCGGTGCTGCAGCGCGACCATGCCGGGGCGGAAGTGCATGCGGCCGCCGCCGCGACCATCTATCCCTCACTGTCAGCGGCGACGGTGCCGGCCAAAGTGCTGCGCGACAAGGTTGCCGCCGGAAAACTCGGCATGAAGACCGGCGAAGGATTCTATCGCTGGACGCAGGAGTCGGCGGCGGCGGAACGCAAGCGATACGAGGATTTGTTGCGCGCCGGGCTAAAGCTGATCGCCGGGGAATTGCCCGAAATCCGATTGAAGAATGAGCAGTAAACTCAAGCACTGGCGCGGGTCCTGGCTGACAAATGGCCGGAACACCTCGCCAGTGCTTGAGTTTTGTACGTGGGAACTTTTTGAAACGTCAAAAATTCGTCATTCCAGCGAACCGCTCCAAAGGCGGCGCCGGGCTGGAATCCAGTCCATTCGTATATTCAACAACTTGGACGGGGCTGGGTCCCAGCCTTCGCTGGGACGACGGGGTTTTTAGAAGTTTCCACGTAGGCATCGCATTTTGAGCATGCCGGCGTAAGCTGCCGGCAAAAGCGGCCACGGCAGCGAATGCGAGCCGCAGGAATCAACGCCGATACGGCGCAAAATAACATCGTGGCAATTAACCAATCGAAGGAATCAAGATGAAAAGGCTTGCTTTGTTGTCGGCGATATCGTTATCTGTTTCGTTGTCACTGCCCGCCCATGCGCAGGTCAAGGTGGATCAGCCCTGGGTGCGCGCCACCTTCGACGCCCAAAAGACGTCTGGCGCCTATATGACCCTGAAGAGTGATCAGCCTGTGAGTCTCGTGTCTGCGTCTTCGCCCGCCGCAAAAATCGTTGAAATCCATGAGATGAAAATGGAAAACAACGTGATGAACATGCAGGCGGTCTCGAAGATCGATATCGCGCCCGGCAAGCCGGTCGAACTGAAGCCGGGTGGCTACCACGTGATGCTGATCGACCTGGTGAAGCCCTTGAGCAAAGGGGATGTAGTGCCAATGACGCTTGAATTCAAAGGCGCCGATGGCAAGTCCACGCGACAGGAAATCAAGGCGATGGTGCGGGACATGGCGTCGGGACCCGCCGCGCACTAGCCACGGCGCAGCAGGGTGAAGCGCCGGTTAAAGCAGTAACTGCATACTGACGGCGCTCGCCGGACAGGCGCCGGTGAATTCCGCGGAGGTCTTGAGCGCCGCAGGAACGGACTCGCGCGCGATGCGCGCGAATCCGCGGCGCGCGAAGAAATCCTCCGCCGTGGTGGTGAGCAGGAACAGTTGGCGGATGCCTCGATTTCGAGCCAGGTCGATGGCGTGTTGTGTCAGCGATTTTCCCAGACTCATGTCACGAAAGCGCACGTCAACCACGCAGGATCGCAGCAATGGCGCATCGCCGTAGCATTCCAGTCCTGCGCTGCCCGCGACCACGCCACCAATGTCGGCCACCAGATAGTCGTCAAGATGCTCCCTTGCACCTGCGCGGGGCAGTGCGTTTTCTTCGAGCATTGCTGCGAGCGCGGGCCAGTCTGCCGCGGTGGCCGGGCGGATGAGCAGATTGGCGGGCAGGGTCACGCGCCGCCGGAAGGAGATACGCCGGCCTCGTACCAGCCCTTCGATCGATTGACCACTTTCACCACCAGCAGCATCACCGGCACCTCGATCAGCACGCCGACCACGGTAGCCAGCGCGGCGCCGGACTCGAAACCGAACAGGCTGATGGCGGCGGCCACGGCGAGCTCGAAGAAGTTTGACGCGCCGATCAGCGCCGACGGACAGGCAACGGCGTGCTTCTCACCCAGCTTGCGATTGAGCCAATAGGCCAGCGCCGAATTGAACAGCACCTGCAGCAG
>JANNGY010000081.1:0-5725 GCA_031404095.1 Betaproteobacteria bacterium
GCGCGAACTGTCAGGGACGCGCGATTTGTTGCGTGCGCAGGCCGGTTGTGTGCAGACCATGGTAGTGAGCCGCCGTCGGCAGGACAATCAGGATGAACAAGAAAACGGCTGATACTTTATGGAAATGCTTGCGTGCCGGCCGGTTGCGGAAGCGAGTGCTCGCCCGAATACGCTAGCGTTTTCGCAATGGATTCACTCTATTAGGAACTTATCAGCCCCTTCCCCCTGCCCGGGGGAAGGGGCTGATCAATGAGCTTGAAAACAAGTTGCATTGATTACGAAGCACTGCACTAAAACGGCAATCGTGTCAGCAGATGCTGTTGCGAATAGCCATCGATGGTGAACTGGAAATCAAGCCTGGCCTGGTTGGCGCTCATGCTCGCGGTCCCCACCTCGGTCACTTCGATGTCGGCCGGATTCCAGGTAGATGTCAGGTAGTGGCTGCCCTTCGATCGCGTCCGGTAGAGCTTGCCTGACTGCGTGGCATTCAACGTCTGGCTGTCAGGCAGGGTGATAAACATTGGATTGCCGTTGGTATCGTAGTGATAGATCACTGTGAACGACTTGTTGCCGTGCTCGGCAATCGCCACGCCCCAGCCGGAGGCATCGGGGCGATAGAAGTGATCCGACAAATCATTGGGATAAGCCGTCCGCGGCGTGCTGCCGTAGGATTGGCGCCGGATCGCCTTGGTGATGTTGGCCGTGCCGATGCGGTAATTGAAGGTTGCCGAATCCTGGCCGGTAAAGGTCACCGTCGCGGCGCCGATTTTGGTAGCGATGACAAGCGACGGATTGAATACCGGCGCCTTGAACGACGGACCCGTCGTCCGGTACAAATCACCGGAACAGGTCGTTCCATCAAAGGGCAGGACATTGCAGCCGGGCATGGTGATGAACAATTGATTGCCTTGCTCATCGTAGGTGAACCATGCGCCAAACAACTGCTGGTTGTGATGCGTCAGGTGAATACCCCAGCCGGATTCGTTGACGTTGTTCCAGAGATCGGTATAGTTCGCCGGCGCTTCGGCCGTCGCGGTGGGCAGGAATCCCAGCGTGCCGACGGTCTGATAATTGCCACCAGTGGAGACGCCGGCGGCATTGGCCAGTTGTGACTTGTTGCACGTGGCTGCCGCATAAAGAATCGTGTCGATACGGACGGAATCGCGCGCGACACATAACCTGAGCGATCCGACGGGAGGCGCCGGTCCGGTCGATGAATAGACATAACCCTCGACCACATCGACGACGTATCCGATGCCCTCAAGTGCCCGCACGTCATCGCGATCCGTGGCATACACGTACGTGCGGACCGCCTTGCAGCCGGTGGTGCCGGCGGTGCACACCTGGCTCATTCGGTAGAGCGGGGCGAGGACATGCAGTCCATCCGGACTGGCCTCGGTCATGAACAGACGGAACAGCGACTGCGCCGGCGGCTGGACACAGTTGTTACCCGCGCTATCGCAGAGCTTGCCGGTGAACTGTTCATACCCGGCAATCGGGTCGCCGAAGCTGGCGTATTTGCTCACCACCGTTTGCCCGGCCAGTTTCAATTCCTGGGCCACGGCCGCCACCGCGGTTTGCGGGCTCGAGGTGAACAGATGCGTCTGGGTATCGGCGGCGTAGAGCGAGAACATCGGCGAGGTGCGGTTGGTGACGCCGGGGCCGAGCGCGGCTTGCACGGCTTTCTCGGCATCCGGCAAGTAGAAAGTCAGCCCCGAGCCGGCGGGAACGGCGACCGGTTGCGTGGAGGTGATGTTCAGGATGTTCCTGACTTCGGCGGCATTGAGCAGGGGATTGATCGAGCGGATCAGGCCGGCGATGCCGCTGACAAAGGGAGCGGCGAATGACGTCCCCGTGCAATCTCCGTAGCCCGAGTAACTGGCCGGCAAGGTGGGCGCTTCGGCGACGGGGGCATCGACGCGATCGCCGCAACGGTAAGGCGGATAGTTATAGAGGTATTTGTCGGTCGCCTGCGCGAGCAAGATGTCCTTGGCCGGCGCGACCAGGAGGATTTTCGGGCCCCAGTTGGAACCGGAGTTGGCCCCTGAATTGTCATAGCCCGTTTCCCAGAATTTGCCATTCGAATCGATACCGCCGACGGCAATGACACTCGGATAATTTGCCGGAAATGGCACGCGATCGCTCGTCGGACCGGCGCCCGCATTTGACTGATTTTGCGCAATGGATACGACGACAAGGTCGCGCTCTTCGGTTTTCCTGAGCGCGCCGCATAAGGCTTGTCCGAGAATGGCAATCGAATTCTGACAGGATGATTGCGCCTTGAGCGGGTCGGTTTCCGCCGCAAAACCAAAGCTCATGTTCAACACGGATGCGCCGGACGCGATGGCGACCGGCACCAGCGCGGGGATATCGATCGGGCCATCACTTGAGTACTGGCTGCTCACATGTACGGTCAGCGAACACCATGCGCACGCGCCGGCGATGCCCTTGCCGTCAAATCCGCGCGCGGCCAGTACGCTGGCCGCCATGGTGGCGTGATAAGCGTTGGCATTGGGATTGCCGGAAGCGGGTTGGAATGTCTGCGACAGATGACTACGGAAGTTGCCATCGATGCCGGAAACCAGATCCGGATGGGGGATGAATCCCGTGTCGATGGTGGCGACATGGGCGCGGCCCTTGGTGATCGCCCAGGCGCGATCGAACTTGAGCATCTCGATGCCGTATTGGTACGCCCCTTTTGACGCGGGACGGGGCGTTGGCAGGGTGAAGGGGTCCGGGACCAGGGGCGCGGTCTGTGCGCTCGCGACCGCCGAAGCCAGGGTGAACAGTGCTGCTGAAAGACTGCAAAAATATTTCATCTCACCGGCCTCGAGGAATTCTAAAAGGGGACAGGAAGGACGACGTGGTCAAGCAAACTAAGCGACGAGCGGACCGGCGCGAGCGTGATTTCAGGATATCGCATTCAAAAGGTGGCTAAGGGCACGCCGCCGGCGCCGGCGTCGTCGTCCCTTCAAGCCATAGCTGCGCGCACGCCGCCGGATCATAGCCGGTCTGGGTCTTGATCGTCGCCAGCATGTCGGTCATGCGCGCCGGCTTGCCGGCGAAGTCGCGATAGAACGCGGCCAGCGCCTGATCGACTTTGTCAACGCCGACTATGCCGGCCACGGCTTTATAGAAAAAAGCGCCGCGCATATAGGGTGCGTTGGTGTAAAGGTTGTCCTTGAGGACATCGACCGTGTTGCAGGTGCGCGGCCACACCGGGCGGCTGCCGGGAACCTGCGCCAGCGCGACGGCGTAGTTGGCCCAGGTCTGTGCGCCGACTGCCGGCGCGACCACTTCGAGCGCACGCGCGGCAAGATAGCTGGCCGTGCCTTCGGAGAGCACGAAATCCTCCCAGCACGAGATGCGCACGCCATTGCCGATCCAGCCATGCGCTGCTTCATGGGCGTTGACTTCCTCGCTGCCGAGCGAACCCGAGGCGACGTGCCAGCGCGGATGGTGCTCCATGCCGCCACTGGCCCCGGCGCCCCAATTGACCGACACCGTGCCGACCTTGTTGCCGAAGCGGTAGGCGCCGAGCGTCTTCTCGTACCAGTCGAACACTGCGACCAGATTTTGCGTGCCGGCCTGTGCGGTGGCGAGTTCGTTCGGCCGGTGCCATACCGAGACCGCGGTGCCGGCGGCAGTCGCTCCGAGCGGAAGTTCGGTGTAGTTGTCGATCGCCCACGCGAGCTGATACGAAGGCGCCTCCGTGATCGACGGCGTGAACAGCGCGGTTTTTCCGGCTGGTATACCGGTGAGGCTGAGCGACATCGAAATGCCGTCGCGCGGCTGCGAGTGGCAGGGAAACAGGTTGCCGCAGAAGTACGGCCACAGGAACGTATATCCCTCGGCGGCAGCGCCCTGGAATCCGTCGTGGTGTCGGTAGCGAAACGCGATATCAACGGTGACGGGCAGGTCACTCGCCGCGAGGGCCAGGTTGATGGTCTTCAAGGTGACGTCGGTCGCGAACGCCAGGTCCATGCCGCCGCTGCGCACGCTGTCCAGCATCAGGTCGCCGACCTCGAGGGTTGCACCCGGCGTGGTGCTCGCGGCGAACGTAATGGTCGCCGTACCGCTCATGGCAGTGACATCGAAGGCGAGCCGCGTGTCGGTGATTTCGCGTGCCGGGTTCGCGGTGGGAACGGTGGGCACAGTGGGCACAGTGGGAATGGTCGGCACGGCCGGGGCCTCCGGTCCGGACGAGCCGCCGCCGCACGCGGCGATGACCAGGGCCGCCAGGAAGGAAGAATACGATCGCGCCGTCTGCCGGAAGTGTTTCATGTCGTGTCGATGATCGAAGGAGCGGCAAGTGTATACGGACAAGATGGTGTGGCCACTTTCAATCCGCCTGACCGGGATGGCGAAAATCTTTGAACCTTATCGCAGTTCAGCGAAAGACAAACACAAGCACTGTAGCGGCTTACCGGCTGAAAATGGCCGCGGAGGCTCGTGGATACTGGAGTTTGTTCTTTGGGGAAGCGCCCATCAATGCCACAACTTCAAAAAAATCACCCCCGTGATCGCCCCATAGATCGCCGCATCCAGCGCATCCTTGGCGGTACTCCCCCAACTCTTTCCCATCCACACGGCATTGCACACGCTGCCCACCAGGTAGGCAAGGAACGTGATCATGCCCGCGAGCTGCCCGGCGCTCGCGGCGTTGGCCGCGCCAGGTGCGACGGCAATAGCGGTAACCACGGCCACGATGGCGGCAACCACCAAGGTCAGCAGGAACCACTGCCCCAGTATCACGCCCATGCTGGGCATGCCGTTGGGCCGCACGGTGATGTAGGCATTGGGGCCGTCGTTGAGTTTTTTCATCATGGACTCGCTGCCCATTTCCTTCATGTCCGTGCAATACGGCACCACGTAGAGGCCCGGCGTGGGGGTACCGGCACCGAGGGCCGCGCGCACGGCATCTTCATTGGCCAGCGGCCGGTAGTCGCTCAAGTGCCACTTGAACACCATGTGGATCAAGCTGCTGGCGACGAAAATGCCGATGGCCGTGGCGATGATCGGAGTCCAAAGCGTGGTGAGTGCGGACATGGGGCCTCCTGGTATGGAATTTGGGTGAGGCGCTTAGTTTGTCATGCTCAGACAAATCCCGCAGGGCCATTGACGACCAAATGCCAGGCGGCAGAGAATGATGCGAAGGTCAAGTATGGGAATTTCAAAAGCCCCATTTCAAGAATCCTGCAGGGAACCGATGACGCGCGACCGGTCAAGCGCTATGCGCGACGACGCATGCCCATGCACCGAACCCCCGCCATTTTCTCAACATCGCTGACAATACTCTGGTCCCCCCGCGCGATAGATCCCCCGCTTCATCCGGAGCCCGCATGAAGAAAAATCAATTTGATGTGGTCGTTTTCGGCGCCACCAGTTTTGTCGGCCAGATTCTCTGCCGCTACCTTCTCGCCGAATTCGGCACGGCCGCCAAGACGGGCGGGCGCAAGCTGCGTTGGGCGATCGCCGGCCGTTCGCAAGAAAAACTCGCCGCGCTGGTCACGGCGCTCGGCGCGCACGCGGAGGTGAAGGCAGAGGCGCTTGAGGTCGTCATCGCCGATGCCGGCGATGAGGCAGCGCTCGAGGCGCTCTGCACCCGGACCCGGGTGGTCGTGTCGACGGTGGGACCCTATGCGCTTTACGGTGAAACGCTGGTGCGCGTTTGCAGTCGCGGCGGGACCGATTACTGCGATCTCTCCGGCGAAGCGCACTGGGT
>JANNGY010000082.1:0-4664 GCA_031404095.1 Betaproteobacteria bacterium
TGACTATGCCGGTCGGCCGTCTCCTGCGTTCTCGCCCGTTTGTCCTGCTGGCGATTTCGTTCACTCTGCAGTCGATTGTGCTGGCCGGACTGGCCGCGCACATCATTGCGCTGTTTTCGGCGTCCGGCGTGGGGATCGCCATCGGCTTGATGGCGGCATCGTCGATCGGCGTGATGCAAGTGCTGGGCCGCATGGTGTTGCTGTTTGCCGGCACGCGCATGAATCCGGCCAGCACTGCGCGGGTGGTCGTATGGCTGCTGCCGGCATCGATCGTCACCCTGCTGGTGGTCGGCGTGAGCCCGTGGTTCGCGTTTCTCTACGCGCTGCTATTCGGCAGCGGCAACGGCATGATGACCATCGTCAAGGGCACGGCGACGGCAGACCTGATCAGCCGCGATCATGTCGCCACCCTCAACGGTGCACTCGCGCTGCCGATGGCGATCGCGCGCGCCAGCGGGCCGATCCTGATTGCCACCTTCTGGGATTTCTTTGGCAACCCGCAGGCCGCGATCCTGGTGATCCTCGGCATCGCGTCCTGCGCCGCGTTTGCGCTGGCGGCGGCCTACCGCGCCGCGCCGGGCCACCTCTCCTGATATTCGCCTGAGTACCGTTCTCCCTGAGCTTGTCGAAGGGCTGGTTGCGTGGAGACCCTTCGACAGGCTCAGGGCGAACGGTACTAAGCTTTTCGCGAACCGCGCCGGGACTTACCCGCGCTTGCGCTCTTCTTTCTTGACCTTCTTCAGTTCTTTCTTTTCCTTCGGTGTCTTGGCGGGTTCTTTCTTGGTTTGTTTCTTCGTGTCTTTGCTCTTGCTCATGGCGAAGCCTCCATCAGGGTTAAAGAAGAGATCGCGGCGTCGCTCACCTGATGCGGCGCCAGTTCCTGCATAACAACTATAGCGCGATCACAACCCATCGCACCATTGTGCCGTGCCGCGCCGACCAACGCCTGCTGCCAGGCAGGCCATGATCGCGACCGCTTAGAACTGCGGTTAAACACCAGCACCGGCGCGCCTCTCCAGTCATTTCTGCCTGCTTATCCGCGCCAGTGCTTGAGTCTCGTATTCACAGTTCGCTTTCCGGCAGTAAATGACAGCCGATAGTTTTTGCCTATCCCGGAAATCTGATCAATCAATTTTTAATATTCATCCAACCTGCGTAACCTGACTCATTGGACATCGATGCGATCGAGAAACCTGATGCCTCCCTTCTCTTCCTTTCCTCGCACGGTGTGCGCAATGCAACACGCGCGACCACGCACGCCGATTCCGTCCCGAATTCTTGTTTGACCAATCGCAACATCGCGTCCCATCAGATTACCTAAACTTAGTCGTAAACAACAGGAGACAATCATGTCTAACGATGCCAAATGCCCCTTCTCTGGCGATGCTCGCCAACTCCCATTGGCTGGGGCCAAAACGAACGCAACCTGGTGGCCCAATCAGGTGAACGTGAAGGCGCTGAACCAGAACTCTCCCCTGTCCAATCCCATGGATAAGGCGTTCAATTACGCGGAGGAATTCAAGAGTCTCGATTTGCAAGCCGTAATCAAGGACCTTCATGCCTTGATGACCGATTCACAGGACTGGTGGCCGGCCGACTATGGCCACTACGGGCCGTTCTTCATCCGTATGGCGTGGCACAGTGCCGGCACCTACCGCATCGCGGATGGTCGCGGTGGCGCGGGTTCCGGCGCGCAGCGCTTTGCACCCCTCAACAGCTGGCCGGACAACGTGAGCCTCGACAAGGCGCGCCGGCTACTCTGGCCGATCAAGCAGAAGTACGGCCGCAAAATCTCCTGGGCCGACCTGATCGTTCTCACCGGTAACGTCGCGCTGGATTCGATGGGATTGAAGACCTTTGGTTTCGCCGGTGGGCGCGCGGACGTCTGGGAGCCGGAGGAGATTTATTGGGGTCCTGAGGCCGAGTGGCTGGGTGACGAGCGCTACAGCGGCGATCGTGCACTCGATAACCCGCTGGGCGCCGTGCAGATGGGCTTGATCTACGTGAACCCGGAGGGGCCCAATGGCAAGCCGGACCCGGTTGCGTCGGGACGCGACATCCGCGAGACCTTCGCGCGCATGGCGATGAATGACGAAGAAACCGTTGCGCTCGTTGCCGGTGGACACACTTTCGGCAAGTGCCACGGCGCTGCTGAGCCAGGCAAGTACGTCGGCCGCGAACCAGAGGGTGCGAGCATTGAAGAGCAAGGCTTCGGCTGGAAAAACAGCTTTGGCAGCGGCAAAGGCGTCGATGCGATCAGCAGCGGCATAGAAGGCGCATGGACGACCAACCCGATCAAGTGGGACAACGATTACTTCGACATTCTCTTCAAGTACGAGTGGCAACTGACAAAGGGCCCGGGTGGCGCGCACCAGTGGACGCCAAAAGAGGCATCCGCCGCGGCCACCGTGCCCGATGCGCATGATCCATCGAAGCGGCATGCCCCCATGATGACCACGGCGGACCTTGCCTTGAGGATGGACCCTGCCTACGAAAAAATTTCCCGCCACTTCCAAAAGAATCCGCAGGAATTCGCCGATGCATTCGCCCGGGCCTGGTACAAGCTGACGCATCGCGACATGGGACCGATCTCGCGCTATCTCGGTCCACTGGTCGCCAAGGAAGAGCTGATCTGGCAGGACCCGGTTCCTGCCGTGGATCACAAACTGGTCGATGAGCAGGACGTTGCCGCGCTGAAGGCAACGATCCTCGCATCAGGACTTTCGATCTCACGACTGGTCACGACGGCATGGGCATCCGCGGCGACATTCCGCGGCAGCGACAAGCGCGGTGGCGCGAACGGTGCGCGCATTCGCCTGGCACCGCAAAAAGATTGGGAAGTGAACGAGCCGGCCGAATTGGCGATTGTGCTGCTGCAGAAGCTGGAAGCGATCCAGACAGTCTTCAACTGCGCCCAGTCTGGCGGCAAGAAGATTTCGCTCGCTGATCTGGTCGTTCTGGGTGGCTGCGCTGCGGTCGAGGCCGCCGCGAAGAAGGCCGGCCAAGACGTCAAGGTTCCCTTTACGCCGGGCCGCATGGATGCGTCGCAGGAGCAGACCGATGTGGACTCGTTCGCCGTACTGGAGCCGACCGCGGATGGATTCCGCAACTATGTCCGCAAGGGACTCGAGGGATCGGCGGCCGAACTGCTGGTGGACAAGGCGCAGTTGCTGACGCTGACCGCACCCGAGATGACGGTGTTGATCGGCGGCCTGCGCTCCCTGAATGCGAACACCGGCCAGTCCAAACACGGTGTCTTCACCAAGCGGCCCGAGACACTGACCAATGATTTCTTCGTGAACCTGCTCGACATGCGCACGCAATGGCAAAAAAGCGGGCAGCAATCCGCCACCGCGGAAGGCGTGTTGGAGGGGCTTGACCGGGCGACGGGCGAACTCAAGTGGACGGGCACCGTTGTCGATCTCGTTTTCGGATCAAACTCCCAGCTCCGGGCGCTCGCCGAAGTCTATGCAAGCAGCGACGCGCAGCAGAAATTCGTGCGTGAGTTCGTGGCGGCATGGAACAAGGTGATGAACCTCGATCGTTTCGATCTGGCGTGATTGCAGAGTCCAGCCCTATAACGCATAAAGGCGAACAGCACCAACCTGGCGTACGGAAAGTCAATGGTTGAGGAACCGGGCGTGCAACGCTTTTGATTTACGGCAAGCCACAAGCTGGCGCAGTTCCCGTACGTGCGCACAAGCGCTAACTTATTCCATTTTTAACTAAATAATGTTGTCATCCTGAGCGAAGCGAAGGATCTGGTTGCGACGAGATCCTTCGCTTCGCTCAGGATGACATGCGTTTTTTTTGAACGGGAAATCGAATAAGTTAGCGCTTATGCGCACCTACGGGAACTGTACTGGTGTCTACAAAATGATCGTCAGGTACTGCAGGAGTATCCAAGCAGCGAGCAGGCCCACCGCCACAATCAGCAGACGGCTATGTTTCGCGTAGGCCAGCTTTCCTTCCGGCGACAGCCATTTGTCGACGAATTCACGGGATCGCCACAGATACAGGAAAACCAGCAGTGCACCGACGGTTGCGACATAGAGTTGCGACGCATTGAGCCACCAGGTAATAGACATTATTTCTCCCCGTATATGTCTTTCCGCCGAAATGCCAGCATCCTCGGATGGTACACGAGACGGCGATGTCGGTCGGGGCGACAAGACTCATCCCGCGCTTCCGCTTTTTCTTCTCAACAAGCCATGCTGCATCACGGTGTCGAAAAACGCGCTCACCCACCGCCGCTGCCCTGGTTCGCGGTCGCCTTCGGCATCTTGGTGGCCGTGAACAGTCTCGTTGATTTGCCCCAGCCGGCCGTGGGAATTGCCGGAGTTGTCGCGCTTCGCGCTGGTCGTCGCCATTGCAGCGATTGACATGCGTACTTCCTAGTGTAGTGTTGCATTCTGTTTGCGACTTATGCGAGCAATCGCGCAATTGCCGCTGGTGCGCCTCCTTCCCCCATGAAAATGGGGGAAGGTCGGGATGGGGGTGTCTTCGCAATCGGCATCGCCCCCATCCCAGCCTTCCCCCGTTGCCGGGGGAAGGAGTGATTCGATGAGTAGGATACTCAGTCGCATTAAATACGAAGCACCACACTAGCGCCCCAAAAATAGGCGACGACGACGAAAAATTCTGCGTTGCATGTGATGATCGAT
>JANNGY010000083.1:0-11186 GCA_031404095.1 Betaproteobacteria bacterium
TGGAGGAATCATGAGAAATATTCTTGCCGCCCTGTCTGCCACCGCAGTTTTAGCTCTTGCTGCCAACACACAGGCTGCACCGGTTCCGTATAGCCCGGTGGGAACACCAAATGCGACTACCTACACTTTTACGGCGGCGGCGACTGGCAGTCTGACTGCCTATTTTGCCGGTTCGACAGCTGGGTACACCAACGATCTTGGTCTGCTCGTGAACGGTGTCAATACCGGAATATACGGGCTCAACAATCAGTCATCCGCTTACGGGCAGCAGCTGAACTTCGGCAGTGTCAACGCAGGCGACAACTTGGTGTTTATCTTGCGTAACCTTTCTCCAGGAAACGTCGGCCCATGGTATTCCCAACAAAGTATGAACATCGACGGCGTCAATCATGTCTATTCTTCAGCGTACGGTGGAGATACTTTCGTACCGGCGGGCACATTCGTTGCGTTCGAAGATCTGCACGGTGGTGGTGATTTCAATTACAACGATGAAAATTTTGTTTTCACCAACGTCGCCACCAGTGTTCCTGAACCGGCTACCCTTGGGCTTCTCGGTCTCGGACTTGCTGGCCTTGGCTTTATCCGCCGCAGGAGAGTCTAACCGGCGTCTCGTTCAAACAAACCCCGCCTCGGCGGGGTTTGTTTTTATTGGTGCTAGGTGGCGTCACGTGGCGCCAGTCGGCCACGAAAGAAAAAAACCACTCGGGTGAGTGGCCTAAGTCATTTGCTTAATTGGAGGCGGGTGCCGGAATCGAACTTTTTCGCCGCCCATAGGGAGAAACTTGGATGTCGGAAGTTCGTTCGTTCCCTTTCCCTCGCCATTACCCTGCCTCTATTCAAATTCCAGCCGACGCGATGGCGCCACGCCTCGAACGCGAACCAATTGTACTCAATCGGGAGCGTATGGCTGCAGCAATCTCTCAAGCGGGGCAAGCCGG
This sequence comes from Betaproteobacteria bacterium, assembly GCA_031404095.1. Taxonomy (GTDB): domain Bacteria; phylum Pseudomonadota; class Gammaproteobacteria; order Burkholderiales; family Usitatibacteraceae; genus UKL13-2. The sequence goes on from JANNGY010000083.1 coordinate 939, forward strand.
GGATCGAGTTCTTGGCGCTTACAAAGAAAACCCTGGGTAGTCGAAGGCCCCGCGAATGGTTTCAGCGTCTTTTTCTGAAACACCGCTCGCACGCACGGTGTCGTACCAGGTTGCCTCAACTTGGCGTTTCATGTCGCTGATAATCTTGGCGGCGTCATCCTTTTCGAGCAGGAACCGTGCGTGTTGCGAAAGAATGTTCTTCGCATTGGCAAAGCGACCCATATCACCGCAGTCCATGGCGAGATCACGACGATCCTGGCTGATGGGAACTGAGGGCGTCAAATCATAGGCGGGCGAAAGCTTCCATTCTTTCTCCTTGGCAATGAACGCATGATTGCGCGGATGGTCATCGATGTTCGAGACGAGGGCGTTGAAAGTCACGCGGCGAAACAGCTCGCGCGCGTCTTTCCTGGATTCGGCGACAATTCTGCGTAGTTCCTCGACCAGCAGCAAGTAGGACCAATTCTTTCTTTTTTCCGGTACTTCATCCGCGCGCAGCATCGTTAGACCGCTGACCATACGAGCCCGTGTGTAGCCCTTTGCAGTTCTTTCACGATCAAATCGTTTGATCAGCAGTACATCCCGCCCGCCGATGACTTTAATGCGGCTTTCTGCTGTCGTTATGCCGCACTCGCATGCGAGCTGGAGCATGGAATGCTCTACCCGCGTGTTGTTCCACTTGTCATCAGCACGATTGAGTTTCGCGATCCAGAGCCCATCCGTGTCTTGAACGACCGCTTTTGGGCGCGCACCTCCCATGGACGTTCCAAGGAGCAGCAAGTCCTGGACCTGCGAGGCGGCGGGATCATTCGGAATTTCGTCCTTGACCAGCGCATCGGCGAGTGTCTGGAGTCTTTCCAGATCCAGCGTCTCATTGAATTTCCGCAGGGGCGCTGGGGGTACCGCGTTCAAACCGAACCCAAGCGCGCCGGCACGATCATCCGGTGATTCAAGTAGATAATCCATTTCGCCCAATTGCGGCTTGCCGGCATGTTTGTCAATAACACGGCGTCCCCAATAGTCCGGGCCGGCATCGCGCAAGGCGCCAAAGATTCCGTTCAATTTTACCGTTTCGTAGGTTTTTGTTGAGAGCTTGAGTTCGACTGGATCAAGCGGAACGGCTTGCGGATTGTCGAGGTAAGAGCGGCCATAAACAAAGCGTCCGAGTGGATCACTCCTCGGCGTTTTTGTTAGCTCAAACTTGCCCGCCGTTACTGCGGCTACTTCGCCGGGCAGCGTAATGTAGACAAAGCACTCGGTTGGCGGACCTTTAGAAATCATTGTCGAGGCCCCTGCTTTTGCGGGCCCGCGTTCGGGCTTTTGCTGCGGCCAAGGCGGTGCCATGCTCGTCTTTAAGGGGACTCGCCAAGTCTTCCAATGGCTGAAGCATTTCATAGACCCAAAGCAAGGCGGCATAAATGCCGATACCCGTTGAAGGTTTGCCTTTTTCGGCATCCATTACGGCACGCCTTCCCGTTCCAATCTTTTCGGAAACTTCTTCGAGAGTGTAGTTCCGGCGGATTCTAGCCGTGCGAAGGTCAGCGCCAAGCCGCTTTAGGGCTTGTTCAACTGGGTAAGGTGGAGCTTCAAATAGTTTGTTTCGAGCGGCCATGTTATTTCAAGAGAACATTACACTACTTAACATACTCTTGACAGCATATCATTTCATAGCTTGAATTGCAATGCTTGCACTCCGAAGCGCATGCTAGGTTGAGTAAAGTCCTCTCAAGTGTGCTTGCCATCAGCAACAGGCGTCGATTGAAGTTACATCCTTGAGGTTAATTCCCAAGGCGAAAGACCTATAGTCGATGGACAAAAAAAGACCCGCTTCGGCGGGTTTTTTGTGCATGGGCCACTTTGGAAGGCACGCCAGCAATTAACTGGCACGGAATAGGCACGGAATTACAGTTTTCACGCTTTGCGGGCGGCTGAATTTACGTAACTAATTTATTTTTCTGGAGGCGGGTGCCGGAATCGAACCGACGTAGACGGATTTGCAATCCGCTGCATAACCACTTTGCTAACCCGCCGAATTGGCCGGACCCTCGGGTGGCAGCCTGTTGATCAGCTTAAATGAGTCGGGGAAGGTTTGCACCTTCCCCGATTTGTTCTGGAGCGGGAAAAGAGTCTCGAACTCTCGACCTCAACCTTGGCAAGGTTGCGCTCTACCAACTGAGCTATTCCCGCATCGTTGCGAATTATAGCGGAAAAATGTTCTTCGTCAAAATACAATGCCAGCTCGCCTATCTGGCAAAGCCCGGTCTGTGCACACCCTACCGCCTGCCGGGAATGCCATGACGCATGCGGTATGCCAGAGCGAATTGTGAGTTTGCGCTACACTGTGTTGGCATAGTCTTCGCCGCCGCTGGCGGTTCCTTCCCTGGACTTCCATGGCATCGACACCCGCCAAGCCGCCCACTGCGCCGCCGGAAAACGGCTCCCTGAGGGAGTCGCATTCCTCCGCCTATTCGACGCTCGCGCAGAGTCCGATTGAACGCGAACGCTTCCTCCAGCACCTCACCGACAACACTGGCCGGCCGATTCTGTATATCGACGCCCGCCACATCGTGCGGTTCATCAACAGGCCATTTCAGGATTGGATGGGCAAGGATGAGTCGCAGATCCTGAACCTGCACGCCTCGATCGTTTTCGGCGACAAAACCTACGCGTTTTATCAACCGTATCTCGAACGAGCACTGGCCGGCGAGCCTTGCTCCGTCGAGACGGTATCCCTGGTGCGCGCCGATGCATCTCCGCATATTCGCGTTTCGTTCTATGCGCATGCGCGCACCGATGGACAGATCGTGGGAATTTATGTCCTGGCACTAAACATTGAGGAGGATTTCCAGCTTCGCCAGGCGCTCATTGCCAAGGAAATGGAGATCCGCGCGCTTGCCGATAACGTCGGCATGCCGCTTTCGAAAAGCGATCGGGACCTTCGCTACCTTTATGTCAATCGTGTCGCATGTGAGTGGTTCGACCTGAGGGAAGAAGAAATAGTCGGCAAGACGTGGGCGCAGGTCATCGGCGACGAGCAATTCGGGGCGATACGCAGTTACGCCGAACGCGCCCTCGCCGGCGAAGTGGTGACATATGAACGATCCGCGGCCTATGCCGGACACCCGCCGGGGCATATCCGCGTCACCATCACGCCTTACCGAGACCAGACGAAAGAGGTGGCGGGTGTTTATGTGGTGGTTACCGATATCGAGCAGGATCACCGTTTGAAGCAGGAGATCATCCATCGGGAACGGCAGCTTCGCCTCATTACCGACAATATCGGCTTGCCGATCAGCTATATCAACGCGGATGAGCGTATCGGTTTTTACAATAAGACCGGTACCGAATGGTCTGGCATCCCGGAAGAAGATGTACTCGGCAAATCCATCACGGTGGCATTTAGCGAAACCTTTGTCGACACTATCCGGCCGTATCTGAACAAGGCGCTCGCGGGCGAACATGTGTCCTATGAGCGGCTTGCTGAATATCCGCATCGCGGCCAGCGCTGGGTACGTGGCCACCTGGTGCCTGATCGGCGCGATGACAACAGCATTGCCGGGGTCTTTACGGTGCTGACCGATATTCATGACGATGTCGTGATGCGCGAGAACCTGGAGCGACAAGAGCGTCAATTGCGGCTGTTCACGGACAACATTCCCGAGTCCATTGCTTATATCGACACCAATTGGCGCTACAAATTTGTCAACAACACTTTCCTGCGGCATCGCGGAAAATCCCGTCACGAAGTCATCGGCAGGACCCGCGATGAAGTACTGGGAATCGAAGCGGCCCGTCTTGGGAAACCCTACATCGCAAAGGCGCTGGCAGGCGAAACAGTCACTTATGAACGACTCGTGCAACTTTTCAATGGCGACAAACGCTGGTTTGGCGTGCGTGCGGTTCCGGACGTGGATGGGAACGGCCAGGTGCAAGGCGTATACGTTGTCGGCATGGATATCCACGACCTTAAACTGGTGCAGGCCACGCTTGAAACCAGCGAGGCGGAATTGCGCATCGCCATGGACAGCCTGCCGTATCCGATGGTCTACGTCGACCGCGACTATCGATACCGCATGATCAACAAGCGCGTCGAGGTGATGCTCGGTAAGTCGCGCGACGAATTGCTCGGCAAGGATTTACGCGAGATATTTGGCGACGATCGCGTCGCGGAAGTGATGCCCCTGTGGCAGCGCGCGCTGGCCGGCGAAACCGTTACAGCGGAACGCCTGATCGGCACTGATCCGGCGACGCAGCGCTGGATGATTGTGCGCTATACCCCGCGCCACGATAGTGACGGCAGGATTATCGGCATCTATTCGGCGGCGACCGATATCGACGAACTGAAGCGCGCGGAGCTGGACCTGCGACGTGCCAACTGGTTGTTATCCTCGCACTTCGAGAACACGCCGCTGGCGGTCATCGAGTGGGATCCGGCCTTCCGGGTGCGGCGCTGGTCGCCGCAAGCTGAAAAAATATTTGGCTGGCGGGAAGCTGAACTGACCGGCAAGCACTACCGCGACTGGAAGTTCGTGGTCGAGGGCGATATCGCGCAGGCCGATGCCATCTCCGACAAGCTGATAACACAAACGGAACCGCGCGCGACCAGCCTGCATCGCAATCACCGCAAGGATGGCCGTGTGATCTGGTGCGAGTGGTACAACTCCAGTTTGCGTGATGACGCCGGGAACATCATATCCATCCTTTCGCTGGCGCAGGACGTCACCACCCGGGTACTCGCCGAGGAGCGACTGGTGCACCAGGCGACGCATGACAGCCTGACCGGACTGCCCAACCGGACCATGCTGCAGGATCGCCTGCGCCAGGCTATTTCCCGCGCGCGTCGTGGCGGCCATCGCGTTGCCGCCATGTTCATCGATCTCGACCGGTTCAAGGACGTCAACGATACACTGGGGCATCGCATCGGCGACGAACTGCTGCGGGAGATGTCGGCCCGCCTGGCGCGCGTGGTACGGGAAAGCGATTTGCTGGTGCGACTCTCCGGCGATGAATTCATGGTGGTGCTTGAACAGGTCACGGATCTGGAGTCGCCGCGTTATGTCGCCAACAAACTCCTGGACGAAATCCGCCAGCCATCGCGCATAGAAGGCCATGACATTCATATATCCGGCTCGGTTGGCATCAGTCTTTTCCCGGACGATGCGGAGGATGTCGAGACGCTTCTCAAGAACGCCGACATGGCAATGTATCGTGCCAAGGAACTTGGCAAGAATAATTACCAGATTTTTTCAGCTGACCTTGCCGAGCACGGAACGGCCGCGCGGCTGATGGAGAATGCCCTTCGCTCCGCCGTGGTTCGACATGAGTTCGAACTCTACTATCAGCCCAAGATCGACATGCGGACGTCGCGCATTACCGGCGCGGAGGCGTTGTTGCGCTGGCACCATCCGACACGAGGTATCGTCGCGCCGGGAGAATTCATTCATCTTGCCGAAGAATCCGGACTGGTGCATGAAATCGGCGACTGGGTGCTCGACGCCGCGTTTGCGCAGGCGCGGCGCTGGCACGATGCCGGTTTTACCGAATTGCGGCTCGCGGTTAACCTTGCCGCCGGACAGTTTCGTGCGACCAATCTCGCCGAACGCATCCAGGAGCGCATCGTTCGCGAAGGTTGCCGCCCCCAATCGATTGAAGTCGAGGTGACGGAAACCAGCATGCTGCGAGATCCAGAGGGCGTCGGCCGCACCTTGACTGCACTGCGGGAAATGGGGCTTCGTGTCGCCATCGACGACTTCGGCACCGGCTATTCGAGCCTGTCGCACTTGAAGCGTTTTCCAATCGATACATTGAAAATCGACAAGACATTTGTCGCGGACATCCTGACCGATCGCGACGACACCGCCATCGTCACGGCGGTCATCGCGCTTGCTCGCGCGCTCGACATGGAAGTGATCGCCGAGGGCGTCGAAACCGAGGCGCAACGCGCCATGCTGGCAGCGCAAGGATGTGATGCCTATCAGGGCTATTTGTTCAGCCGCGCGCTGCCGGCCGCCGAATTCGAGGCGCTGTTGCAGCGCGATGCGCGCGCTGCCGCGCGCGAATGACCGGCCGGACTATCCCGGCTTCGAACGGCCGGCAGCGAATGCCGCTTTAAGATAGTAAAACATCGACCAGACCGTGAGCACGGCCGCCAGCCAGATCAGTATCCGGCCCACCAGGCGGCAATCGATCAACCCAAACAGGGTGCCGTCGAAGAGCAGGAACGGGATTGCCACCAGTTGCGAGACTGTCTTGATTTTTCCGAGCATCGATACGGCGACGTTTTTCGACTGGCCGATTTGGGCCATCCATTCACGCAGGGCCGAGATGGTGATTTCGCGCCCGATAATGATCAGTGCGACGATGGCATCGGTGCGTCCGAGTTCAACCAGGACGATAAGGGCCGCGGCGACCATCAGCTTATCGGCCACCGGGTCGAGAAATGCGCCGAATGCCGATGTCTGGTTCCATTTTCGCGCGAGGTAACCGTCAAACCAGTCCGTCACCGCGGCTGCGATGAATATTCCGGTGGCAATGATGTTCGTCTGATAGGTCGTCAGCCAGGCCTCGTCGATATACAGCACCGCGACGAATAACGGAATCGCGGCGATGCGCAGCCAGGTGAGAATATTGGGAATATTGAGCTTCACGTCGCTAGTTTACTTGGGAAGTACGGGCGAGTCGCCGCTAATGCAAGGCGCTATAAATGATTTCCGCCAACTCATTGCTGATGCCGTCGACCTTGGCGAGGTCGTCGGCACTCGCTGATACCACTCCCTGCATGCCGCCGAATTGCGCCAGCAATGCCTTGCGTCGCTTCGGACCGACGCCGCCAATATCCTCGAGCCTCGAGGTATTGCGTTTCTTTGCCCGCCGGGCGCGATGGCCGGTGATCGCAAAGCGGTGTGCCTCATCGCGAATTTGCTGGATAAGATGAAATCCGGGATTGTCCTTCTCAAGGTGAAGTTCGGCCCGGCTCAAGCCGAGGATGAGCGTCTCCAGCCCGGGTTTGCGTTCCTCGCCCTTGGCCACGCCGATCAGGGCAATATCGGCCAGTCCGAGTTCGGTCATCACCTCCTCGGCGACCCGCAACTGGCCCTTGCCGCCGTCGATCAGGATCAGATCCGGCCGGGGACGGGGCGTCGCGGCATCTTCAACCTGCCCGGCCAGTTTCTGGTAGCGACGGCTAAGCGCATCGCGCATGGCGGCATAGTCATCGCCCGGTGTGATGCCGGTGATGTTGTATCGCCGGTATTCTGCAGATTGCATCGCGCCTCGATCAAACACCACGCACGACGCAACCGTGGCTTCTCCCATGGTGTGGCTGATGTCAAAGCATTCGACACGCTGCACCTGCTCCATGCCGAGCGCCTCCTGCATCGCCGTGAGCTTCTTTTCCTGTGATGCCCTGTCGGCCATGCGTTGTTCAATGGCGAAGCGCGCATTTTTCACCGCCATGCCCATCCAGACCTTGCCCTCGCCGCTGGGATGGGTCACCACGCGAACCTGGCGTGCCGCGAGCCCGGAAAGGGTTGCTTCCCATTCGGCCTTGTCAAAATCACCGTCGACAATGAGTTTGGGTGGCGGTAGCTGCGACGCATAATGCTGGGCGAGAAACGCATCGACCACCGTGAACAGGTCGGCGTCGCCGGCATTACCGGGGAAAAGGCTCTTGTCGCCCAGGTGGCGCCCGCCTCGCACCATGACCAGATTCACGCACCAGGTTCCGGAAATTTCCACCGCGGCAACAACATCGACATCGCGATCGCTGCCGGACTCGACGAACTGCCTGGTGAGGATGCGCTGCATCGTGCGGATCTGGTCGCGAAACGTGGCCGCTTTTTCAAATTGCAGTTCGGCAGAGGCCACTTCCATTTTGGCATTGAGCGCGTCCAGCACTTCGTTGGCTTTGCCTTGAAGGAACAATTCCGCGTTCAGGATATCCCGCTCATAATCCTTCGCCTCGATCAGGCCGACACAGGGCGCGGAGCAACGCCCGATCTGGTGCAGCAGGCAGGGGCGCGAACGATGTGCGTAGACCGTATCGTCGCAGGTTCGCAGCTTGAATACTTTTTGCAGGTGATTGATCGTGTCGCGCACCGCCCAGGCCGATGGAAATGGGCCGAAATACCGGTTGGGTTTGACATGCGCGCCGCGATAGAAACGGATTTGCGGAAAAACATGGCTGGTCAACATGATGTAGGGATAGCTTTTGTCGTCGCGGAACAACACGTTGTAGCGAGGTGCGAGCGACTTGATCAGGTTGTTTTCCAGCAGCAGCGCTTCTGATTCGCTGCGAGTGACAGTGGTTTCGATGCCGTCTATTTGCGTGACCATCAATGCCGTGCGCGGACTGGCCTGTTGCCTGGCGAAATAGGACGAGACGCGCTTCTTCAGATCGCGCGCCTTGCCGACATAGATTACTTCGCCCGCCGAATTCTTCATGCGATAGACGCCAGGCAGGCTGGGCAGCTGTTGAAGTGTCGGCTTGGGGTCGAAGGACATGCGTCGTCAAGTCAGGTGGTTGCGGATTCCGGCAAAAACGCCGTGAAACATCTCCTCGGTGAGGCGGCGCGTATTGGTATTGTAGCGGGAGCAATGGTAGCTATCGAAGAGCATCTGGCCGCTGGGTAGCGGATGCTTTGCGCCATGCGTGAATTTGCAGTGCCCGGCTTTCAATCCAACCGCGGTGAGTACGGCCGCGTGGGCGATGGTGCCCAATGCGAGGATGGCCGTTGACGGCGGCAGGCCGGCGATTTCGCTTTTCAGGAAACTGTTGCAGGTGCGGATTTCCACCGGCAGCGGTTTGTTCTGCGGCGGCAGGCACTTGACCGCGTTCGTGATGCGACAGTCAATCAATCGCAACCGGTCATCGGCGCTGATCGATTTGGCCTCGCTGGCGAAACCGAATTTATGCAGCGTTTCATAGAGCAGGCTTCCCGCGTAGTCGCCCGTGAACGGCCGCCCGGTACGGTTCGCGCCGTGAAGGCCCGGCGCCAGTCCCACGATCAGCAACACGGGTTTGGCGACGCCAAAAGGGGGAACCGGCAGGCAAAAGTAGCCGTTGTGCGCGGTACGGACTTCGTCAAGAAAGTCTGCCAGGCGCGGACAGGCGCGGCAACCGGCATCGTAGGATGGGGTGGAAGGCAGGGATTTCTTGGGCTTCATGGTCGAGAAAAACAAAAGGGCACGCTGGCGTGCCCTTTGTTGAGGAGGAATGTCGCGAAAATCAGACGCGCCGCTTGTATTCGTTGGTGCGGGTGTCGATTTCGATCCGGTCGCCGCTTTCGCAAAACAGCGGCACGTTGACGACGTGGTTGGTCGGCTTGATGCGCGCCGGTTTCAACACCTTGCCGGAGGTGTCGCCGCGGACGGCGGGCTCGGTCTCGATTTCACGTTCGACGCTGTTTGCCATCTCAACCGAAATGGCGCGGCCGTCGTAAAAGATGACGTCACAGGGCATGCCGTCGTCGAGATAGTTCAGCGCGTCGCCCATGTTGTCGGCCTCGACTTCGTACTGGTTGTAGTCGCTGTCGACGAACACGTACATCGGGTCCTGAAAATAGGAATAGGTGCATTCCTTCTTGTCGAGATTGACGACCTCGAATTTATCGTCGGCCTTGTATACGGACTCCGTGCCGGAATTTGACAGCAGGTTCTTCAGTTTCATCTTCACAACGGCGGCGCTGCGTCCACCCTTGTTGTATTCGGCCTTCTGGACCACCATCGGATCTTTGCCGATCATGACGACATTGCCGGCGCGGAGTTCTTGAGCGATTTTCATGGGATTACCTAAGACGTTGGAAAGAGTTCAGGCCGGCGCGCAAATTGCGTGAAAGACGCCATTCACGACTCGGCAAAGCCCTGAATTTTAGCGTTTTTCCGGAAAAAACTCAACAAGTTAGCCGCGAGATCGGGCATTTCAGCCTGGCGGCGGGCCCAGCGCCGGGCATGTTGATTCAGCACCGGCAGCTGGGCGATGAATGCATCCCATGCCGCGCCCATGGCCTGTGGCTGCGGCGCGTTCCACGCTTGCCACAGTGCGCGGAGCGACTGTTCCGCCGCCGCCGGCAGACCGGCACAATAAAGATCCAGAAATGCATTCATCTTGAGCAGATGAACGCCGTCGGCTTGCGGATAAACCTGCCAGACAAAAGGTTTGGCGGCCCATTGCGCGCGCACAAAGGAATCTTCACCGCGGATGAACAGGACATCGTGGCGCCACAGAAGCGGATCGAATTCAACCTGGGG
>JANNGY010000084.1:0-28931 GCA_031404095.1 Betaproteobacteria bacterium
GTGCGGGGGACGCCTCAGTACTTACCGCGCTCCACCAAGCATCTCTCGCCAGCGATCCTTGATGGCAAGCTTCATCGCCCGCGCCCATTCGCGCACTCCCTGATACGCGGGCAACGCGCGCACGTAGGCGTAGATGCGTTCTTTAAAGCCGGTGATCGCGAGGTACGCCCGATTGAACCAGCCGATGGTGAGCAGCGCCGGTTTGGTCAGCGAGAAGATACGCGCGAGAAATGCGGTGCCGATGATCTTGGCAATCACGAACACCCACAGGCCATAGACGCTGTGGCCATGTGCGATCAACCACACGGCGGCGATTTTGAGCGGCAGCAGGATGGCGCCGGGAATGATGAAGGCGATCAGCGCGGCATAAGGCGGCAACTTTGCGATCTGGGTCTCGGCCCAGTGGATGGGGGGCAGCTTGCCCAGCCAGGCCATGAACGCCAGGATCGCGTCCCACACCCATTCCTCGAGGAAAATCCACAGCGCGAGCAGCAGCGTGAACAGGCCACGTATCAGGCGGCGAAAGAGGCTTCCGGACGGAACGTCCTCGGTCATTGTCTCGGCTGACTTTGATGCGGCATTACCCGCACCAAGTCACTTGTGGTCCGAACTTGCCGCCAATTTGCCGAGCCTGGCCTCAAGGCGCGCCACATCATCGCGCAGCGATTCATTGGCGAGCGCCAACGTCTCCAGATCATTCTTCGTGATGAAGGCGCGCCGCTCTTCGGTGAGGTACTCGGCAACGTTTTCGGTGAAGCGTTGCGTGGCATCCTGCCGCCATTCATGGGTGCGCCTGACGGTATCGACGATGCGATGCGCGGCAATATCGCCGACCAATTTGCTCAGGTCTTCCTCGATGTCCCATTCCATTTCGCGGGCAAGCGTGGACAGCAGGCCGGCGAATTCGCTGTCACCACTGAACACCACTTCGCGGTAGGCGGCCTCCTCGCGTTGCATCAGGCGCGGCAACAGGGAAAGCGGGATTTGGAAAGTGATGTCCGGTACGATATCGCTACCGTCACCGATCAACTCTGTGGTGCCGTCGGCGGTTACCCGCAAACGGCAATCGAGCGGTCCAATTCCGGCTGCGATCGTCTTGCCGGCGTGCCTGGCCAGTTGTTCGCGCGCCAACGGATAATCCGACAGCACGCGATTGAACAACTTTACGATCAGATAATCCAGCGCGGCCGTCACGCCGGGTTCACCCTACTCGACTTGCTGGATGCCGGCCAACAGCCAGGTGGATTGCGGGTCATCGAGCTGCTTGGTGACATGCCAGACTTCGTCCAGCGATTCGACCGGCCCGGTGGCGCCATCCTTGAATTGCCCGGTGAAGCGTACGCTGGCGATCATGCGTCGCGCCTTGCCTTCGCCTTCGGTGACGACTTCGAGCAACCTGGTGTCCATCGTGACAATCTCGGTGCGTTGCTCGGCGTTGCCGCGCTCCTGAATTTGCATCGCCAGTTCGGCGTACATTTCCGGCGTGGTGAAGTCGCGGATGTCATTCAGGTCGCGTTTGTCATTGGCAGCTTGCAGGCGGATGAAGGCGACCCGGCCCTGCCGCAGGAACGGCTCGACCTCAAAGTCCGCGGGGATGCGCGGGGCATCGGTGGCGGCTTCGATGGTGGCGGTGGATGCGTTGCCTTCGGCAAGGCGGCTGCCGATTTCAGGCGTTATCCCGGTTCCCGAAGATGACGGCTCGCGGTGCGGGGCAGGAGCATAGGGGGCACTCGGCGCATTGGCAGCGCCCGCATACTGCATGGTGTTCGCGCCGGGGCCGCCCTCGGCGACTTTGCGGCGCGCCATCGTCCGCCAGATCATGTAGGCGCCGAATGCGAGTCCGGCAAAGAGCAGGATATCGAACATCTTGAGGCCGCCGAATGCGCCGCCCATGAACAGGGACGCGAGCAAGCCGCCGGCAGCGAGACCTGCCAGCGGGCCCAGCCAGCGGCTCATGCCGGAGGGCGCGGCGGCGGGTGCGGCGGTGGCGGCAGCGCCTGCCGGCTTGGCCGGAGCGACCGTATTTTGCGATGGCGGCGTCGCGGTGTTCTGCTGCGCAGAGTCGCGCTTCATGCCGATCGATTTCTTTCCGCCCAGGGGGCGGGCATCGGCGTCAGCCGTAAACAGGAAGGCCGATGTCAAGGCGATTACTAAGCTGATGGCAAAGGATTTCATCGGGGTCTCAACTTTCTATGAAGAAGGATATTGTGGCCAGTATCTCATGGCACTCGGTTAAGCCTGAAGGCCCGCCCCAGCATATGGGGGCGAATGCGCAGAATACACCTGCTACTTGCCGACTTTGTACGAATAAGTGAGTTCGACATCGGCGTCGGACCGATTTTCCCACATGAAGCAATATTTTTCGCGCGCCCGGGATTCGTATAAACCCGACTCCCCGGTGGTGCGATCGAGTTTGACCGGGTAATAGACCGAGTCGCCCTTGTTGTAATGCAGGTTGAAATTGACCTTGGCGGTGGACTCAAAGCGGTATTCGAGCTTTTGCCCGGAATCGAGGACCATGCATTTTTCGTGCGGTTTGCCGGGCTTCAGCACCACCGGCTTGGCGGCCGGCGCCTGCGCCAATGCAGGGATTGCTGCGGCCAGAAACACAATTGCTGCGAGTGCGGGAACGCGTTTCATAACTTGACCCCCTTGTGAACCGCCACCACGCCGGCGGTCAGATTGAAGTACTCGACCCGCGACAGGCCGGCCGCTTCCATCATGCCTTTCAATGTGTTCTGGTCGGGATGCATGCGAATCGACTCGGCCAGGTAGCGGTAGCTGGCTTCATCGCGGGCGACGTACTTGCCGAGAAGCGGCAACAGGTTAAATGAGTACGCGTCGTAGACCTTGCGCAACGATTCATGCACCTGGGAAAATTCCAGCACCAGCAGGCGTCCGCCGGGTTTCAGCACCCGCGTCATCTCCGCCAGCGCTTGATCCTTGCGCGTCATGTTTCGCAAGCCGAAGGCGACCGTGACCAGATTAAAGGATTCGGCGGCAAACGGCAGTTTTTCGGCATCACAGAGGGCGCCTGGCAGTTGCAGGCCGGCGTTGTTCAACCGGTCGCGTCCCACTCTCAGCATCGCTTCATTGATGTCCGTCTGCCACACCTGCCCCTGCGGGCCCGCCGCCTGAGCGAACGCCAGCGCAAGATCGCCGGAGCCCGAGGCGACATCCAGCACCTTTTCGCCGGGGCGCACGTTCGCCAGATCGACGGTGAATTTCTTCCACAGGCGATGCATGCCGCCGGACATCAGGTCGTTCATCAGGTCGTACGAGGGCGCGACCGATTTGAATACCTCGCGAACGCGAGCGGCCTTATCGTCTTCGTGGACGTCCTGGAAGCCAAAGTGGGTGGTCTTGTCGGCGCCCTTGTCGGGCGTGCCTTTTGCTGTGTTATCCATGTTCGCTCCACGGCCGCGGTTCTTCATAGGCGGTTACCATCGCCACTTTCCAGGTGCCATTGCGCCTGGCGAGCGCATAGGCGGTACTGAACCGCTGCGGCGCCTGCTCACGACGCTCGACGGTCCAGGCGAGGTCGACGACGCAAAAATTGTCGCCCTGCGGCAGGAACGCGCGGGCTGCATACTCGGCCCGCAGGAAGCCGCTGTTCGCATATTGCTCGCACAGCGCGATGTTATTGGCGTCGAGAGCGGCCCCATCTGCCAATACGCCATTTCCGCCGGCGTGAACGATCATGGCCGGCTGGTCGTAGTGCGCCGACACGGCACGCCCGTCAAGCCGATTGAAGGCATCGCGATAGGTGTCGAAAAAGGCCTTGATGTCGGCGGGCATGTGAAAGTCTATGCGCTCACTCGCGCGACGCAGCCGCGTGCTGCATGCGCGCAAGGTAGGTCTTCCAGTACTCATCCTGCTTGACGCCCAGATCGTGGAAATAGTCCCACGAATAGATGCCTGTGTTGTGACCATCGCTGAACACCAGCGTGACCGCATAGCTGCCGACCGGCTCGATTGCGGAAATCTCCACGTTCTTCTTTCCGACCTGCAACACCTCCTGCCCGGGACCATGTCCGCGAACTTCCGCAGAGGGCGAATACACGCGCAGGTATTCGCAACTGAATCGAAACTGCCGGCCGTCGTCGAAGGCGACTTCGAGTTCGCGGGATTTCTGATGCAGTTTTATCTCGGTGGGGCGTGGAGACTGCGTGGTAGGGCCGGCCATGTCTGGGAAGTCAAAAGAGGGGTAGCCGGATATTTTACTCTTACCATTCGGCGCCCATGCGACAGGGTGTCATATAACCTTCACAATCCTGAAATATGATGCCTGCATACCCATTGCATCAGTGGGCTCACCGATGCGCCCCACACGCCAACGCCCCGAAGCAACCATGAACCCCACTATTCTAGTCGTCGAAGACGAACCCGCCATCCAGGAGCTCATCCAGATAAACCTGCAGATGGCCGGCTATCGGGTGCTGACTCACGGCAACGCGGAAGAAGCGCTCAAGGGTATCCAGCACGAGCGTCCCGACCTGGCGTTACTGGACTGGATGCTGCCGGGCATGAGCGGGGTCGAGCTTGCCCGCCGCTTGCGCGGTGACTCGCGCACCCGGTCGCTGCCGATCATCCTGCTGACCGCCAAAGGCGCTGAAGAGGACAAGCTGAAGGGCCTCGAGAGCGGCGCGGATGATTACATCACCAAACCGTTTTCCGTGAGGGAACTCGAGGCGCGAATCAAGGCGGTATTGCGCCGCCGCGCGCCGGAACTGACTCAGGACGTGATCGAGTACCACGGCCTGCGCCTCGACCCGGCCTCACACAAGGTGACCGGCCATGGCAAAACGCTTTCCATGGGCCCGACCGAATTTCGCCTGCTGCATTTCTTCATGACTCACCTGGAGCGCGTTTATTCGCGCACGCAGCTGCTGGATTTCGTCTGGGGCGACCATGTATTCATTGAAGAACGCACGGTCGATGTCCATATTCGCCGCCTGCGCTCGGCACTCGCGCCGGCGAAGCACGATGAATTCATCCATACGGTGCGCGGCAGCGGATATCGCTTCGCCCGGGATTGAGTGCGACCGCCCCGGTTTGGCAAGATTGCCAGACGCGGTAACATGGCAGGCATGGTTTCCCCCTCCGGCAAATCGTTTCTGGTAATCGTCATGCGCGTGGCGCTGATTGCGTTCGTGGCCGGCGGAATCGCGTGGCTGGCCGGCGGCGCCAGAAGCGGCCTCGCTTTTGTGGCGCTGGTGGGTCTGCTGGCGTTCTCGTACTACGCCTGGAAACTTGCCCAATTGCATCACTGGCTGGAAGACCCGCAAGCCGCGTCGATGCCCGACGCAGACGGGATGTGGGGCGAGGTCCTCGGCAAGCTCTACCGCCTGATCAAGCATGAACGCGTCAACCGGCAATCGCTGTCCGACGCGCTTTCGCGCTTTCAGCAGGCGGCTACCGCGTTGCCGGACGGCGCGATGATGCTCGACGACCTGAATAACATCGTCTGGCTGAATCCGGTCGCCGAGGAACATTGGGGAATATCGCTCGCCCATGACCGCATGCAAAACGTGGCGAATTTCATTCGCCATCCGGAATTCGTTGCTTATCTGGGCCAGCGCAACTATGGCGAGCCGCTTGCGCTGAAAGTGGCTCGCAAGCATACGACCGGTTTGCCGATCGAGATCTCACTGGCGGTGCAACTGGTGCCCTTCGGGGAGGACCAGATGCTGCTGCTTTCTCGCGACGTCAGCGCACGCGAGCGGCTGGAAACGATGCGGCGCGATTTTGTCGCCAATGTCTCGCACGAATTGCGCACGCCGATCACCGTTATGGTGGGTTTCCTGGAGACGATCCATGCTGTCGGCGTCACCAACCCCGAGTTGCTGGAGAAATCGCTGGCACACATGACCAATCAGGCGTCGCGCATGCAGCGGCTGGTGGAAGATCTCCTCACGCTGTCGCGACTGGAGGACAACAACCACCCGCCGACGCAGGCGCCGATCAATGTGCCAGAGCTGGTTGCCTCGCTGTTGGTCGACGCCGGGCAACTATCCGCCGGCCGCCACCGCATCACTGCCGATGTGGCGCCAGACTGGCTGCTGGGAAATCGCGACGAGATCGCCAGCGCGTTCGGCAATCTGATCAGCAACGCCGTGCGCTACACCGCGGCGGGCGGACAAGTCGAGATCATCTGGAAGATGGAAGCAGATTCACCGGTTTTTCTTGTGCGCGATAACGGTGACGGTATCGCCCCGGAGCACGTGCCGCGCCTCACGGAGCGTTTCTATCGGGTCGATCGGGGCCGCTCGCAGGCGACCGGTGGTACTGGCCTGGGACTCGCGATCGTCAAGCATGTTCTGCTGCGTCATGGCGCGCGCCTGGACGTGCAGAGCTCGCAGGATGTGGCGCTTCACGGAACACAGTTCCTGATTGAGTTTCCGCCGCAGCGCCGATGTGCGTCAGCGCCGAAGCCGCAGGCAGCGGCCGCTTAGCAGGTACGCCCGGCGAGGGGTTCTGCATCCCTTCGGCTAGAATGACACTATCGCAATTTCGCATTCTGGTTCACGACAATGATCGGTCTACTGATTGTCGCCCACGGCACACTGGGCGAGAGCTTGATTCACTGCGCCAGCCACGTCATGGGCAAGCGCCCGCTGTATTTGCGCCAGCTCGGCGTGACCATGCACGATGAACCGGATGCCATTCTCCCGCAAGGTCGAGACCTGGTCCGTTTTCTCGACCAGGGTAACGGCGTCCTGGTGCTGACCGACATCTTCGGCGCAACCCCGTCCAATATTGCCTGCAGATTGCTTGAGCCGGGCCGGGTACAGGGTGTCTCCGGCGTCAATCTGCCGATGCTGATCAAGGCGCTTTCGTACCGCGACCAGCCGATGGATGTGCTGATCGACAAGGCGCTGAGCGGCGCTCAGGAAGGAATGATCCGCATGCCCTGCGGCGGAGGGCCCGTGCGCGCATCATGCTGAAACGCGAGATTGAAATTATCAACAAGCTCGGCCTGCATGCCCGCGCCTCGGCCAAGTTGACGCAAACGGCTGGACAGTTTGCAAGTGATGTGTTCATTATCAAAGGTGCGCGCCGGGTAAATGCCAAGTCGATCATGGGGGTAATGATGCTCGCAGCCGGCAAAGGCACCAAGGTGGAACTTGAGGTCAGCGGCAATGACGAAGGCGAGGCGATGGCGGCGGTGGTAAGCCTGATTGACGACATGTTTGGCGAGGGCGAATAGGGTGAAATTGAAGGCAAACTCAAGCACTGGCGCGTCGATGCGGGCATTTTTGCCACGAGGTCCGCACCAGTGCTTGAGGTTTGCCATCCGAAGCCGGCTTCAAGCTCGCGGCTTGTCGCCGCGAGCACGAAACACCTGGGTGGCCGCATGAGCTTTACCCTGCACGGCCTGGGCGTGTCCGGCGGCATCGCCATCGGCCATGCGCACCTGGTCACCAGCGCGTCGCTGGAAGTCGATCACTACCAGATTCCCGAGGAATTCATCGCCCGGGAAGTGAAGCGTTTCGACAAGGCGGTCAAGCAGGTGCGCGCGGAACTCGATTTGCTCGAGACCGACATCAATACCACGCACAAAGGTGATGCCAGCGCCGACATGGCGGCTTTTGTCACGGTTCACCGCATGATCCTGCAGGATCCGTCGTTCAGCGACGTGCCGCGCGACATCATCAGGCGCGAGTCGTGCAACGCCGAGTGGGCGCTGAAACTGCAGCTCGATGAATTGCTCGCGCACTTTGCCGACGTGCAGGACGAATACCTGCGCGAGCGCAAAACCGACGTGCGGCAGGTGGCCGAACGGGTCATCGCCGCGCTGGGCGGGCAGGACAGCGCCGTGCCGGAGAAGTTGCGCGAGCGCGCCGAAGACACGATCCTGGTGGCGCGCGACCTGTCCCCGGCCGATGTCATCCTGTTCAAGGATCACAAGGTCGCGGCTTTCGTGACCGATCTGGGCGGCGCCACCTCGCACACGGCGATCCTGGCGCGAAGCCTGGCCATCCCGGCCATTGTGGCATTGCACACCTCGCGAGAACTGCTGCGGGAGGATGAATTCATCGTCGTCGATGGCACCCAGGGCGTGGTCATTGTTGACCCCGACGAGACGGTGCTGGCCGAATACCGGCTGAAGCAACATCAGTGGAAGCTCGAAAGGCAGAAACTTTCGCGCATCAAAACGGCGTCGGCCGAAACACTCGATGGTGTGCATATCGAACTGCACGCCAATATCGAGTTGCCCACCGATCTCGATGCGGTCAAGCATTCGGGCGCCACCGGCGTCGGCCTGTTCCGTAGCGAATTTCTGTTCATGAATCGCAAGGACCTGCCCTCGGAAGATGAACAATTCGAGGCCTATCGGGCGGTGGCGGAAGGATTGAAGGGCAAGCCGGTCGTTATTCGCACGCTCGACATCGGTGCCGACAAATCGCTCAATAGCCCCGACCTCGGGCCGGCGCATTCCGCACTGGGCTTGCGCGCCATTCGCTACTGCCTGGCCGAGCCGCCGCTGTTCAATACCCAACTGCGCGCGATTCTGCGCGCCGCCCGCTACGGTGATGTGCGCATCCTGATTCCGATGCTGGCCGGCTACAACGAAATCAGGCAAACGCTGGCTGCCATTGAGCGCGCCAAGGAGCAGCTCCGCGAGGAGGGCCGGAAATTCGCCGAAAAGATCCTGGTGGGCGGAATGATCGAAATTCCGGCGGCGGCAATCGCCTTGCCGATGTTTCTGCGCCAACTCGATTTCCTGTCGATCGGCACCAATGACCTGATCCAATATACCCTCGCCATCGACCGCACCGACGACAGCGTGGCGCACCTGTACGACCCGCTGCACCCGGCAGTGCTGCAACTGGTCTCGAACGTGATCCGCCAGGCGAATGCGGCCAACGTGCCGGTGGCCGTGTGCGGCGAGATGGCAGGCGATATCAATATGACGCGCCTGTTGCTCGGCTTCGGGCTGCGTGATTTTTCCATGCACCCGGCCAACGTGCTCACCGTCAAGCAGCGGGTGCTGATGTCCAGCGTGGCGGATATTGAGCCGGCGGTTGCGAAAATCCTCAGGGCCGACGATCCCGACAAGCTGCGCGGCATGGTGGAAAAACTGAACGCCTGACGGCGGTGACGGTCGCCGCTTCCGTGTACGATTACCGGAACATTTTCCGGAAGCCGGCGATGCTCAATGAAATCAGGGACGTGACCCAGTACGAATCCGGCAAGCACCGCCGCTGGTTTCACGACGACTATTTCCATTTGTACACTTGGGAAACCTATGACGGCGATTTGCTGGGCTTCCAGCTTTGCTACGCGAAGCTAGGCAGGGAACGTGCCCTGCGCTGGTCGCCTGAATCTGGCTATCGCCATGAGGGCGTCGACGCGCCGGAAGACAAGCCCGGCCGCGCGATGAGTGCGTTGTTCGTCGCCGACGGTGTGTTTGATCCGCTACAGGTCAGCGAGAAATTTGCAGGCGCCTCGCTGGACATGCCGGCCAAGGTCAGGGATTTCGTGCTCCTCAAGGTGCGGGCCTATTCGCAGCCGGCCTGAGCCGGTAAGCGCCTCATTGGTCGCATGCGGCGACCCGTCCAGTACATCTGCCCTGCCGGCGAAATGGCCGACGCTCGCCGGACAATTGCCTCGTTAGCGCGCCGTCGTTACCTGTGCCACACCGCGTGCCAGGCTCGGTGCCGCGCGTGCCGCAACGCATAGATCAATTCGCTCTGATGCCTGCGCATAGCGTTGCGGGCCGCCATTGAATTTTGTGCTGCGGTCCTTGAAAAACTCCTTGAAGGCATCGCGCTGACCAACGGTGCAGGCGCGGCCGAGCGCGCTGATGAAACTCGTTGCCGTGTCCGGCGGCAGGCGCGCGTTGATGGCGTCGAAATGCTTGCGCAGGTAGGCGAATGCCGAGACGCGATTGGTGTCATCGTCGAGTGCCGCATTGATCAAATCGAGTACGTCGCGACCGTTAACACGGCTATCCAGCGCGAGTGCGTAGGCGCGCTCCCGCAAGGCCGGATCGCGAACCACGGCGAGGGCGTTCAGGAGTTTGCTGCGGTCACCTCGATCCGCGGTGGCGAGCGCTTCCTGTTCAAGCATGTCGAAGAACGCCCTGTCGGCAACAGCCGCCGCCGTACTCAATATGGCGGCAGCCAACCCGGCTGAAACATCATCGGGCCGCACCAGCCAGCGTCGGGCGAGCGCGTTAGCCTCGCGCCTGAGCGCGGCATCGTCACCCTGATTTGCCGCCAGCGCCAGCAATGCCGGGCGCAGCAGCTTCACGCTGTCGGGTTCTCCGGACTTCTCGTGCCAGCCGATCTTCCGCGCCTGTGGCACAAACAGGTTCTTCATGATCTGTTGCATGCGGCGTTGTTCCGGCGTGGTCAGCCACTCGCGGCGAAGACTCTTGATGAGTTTTGCTGCGGCGTGCTTGACGACCGGAGATGCGTGCGCAATATGGCGCTCGGCCAGCGTCAACGCGGTCGCGACCGGCAGCAGGCCGGACTCGGTCATTAACGCCGAATCGCCCAGCAGGGCAATCGCATCGGGCGCCGGCAGGCGAACGGCATGCTGGCTCAGGCGCAGCAGGAGTTGCTCATCGTAGCGCGCGACGTAATAGCCGATGCCGCCGGCATTGGCGAGCAACCAGTCGGGACACGTGTTGATGTGTGGCAGCGGCGCCGATGAAGGCCCGTTGGCGACGTCGATGCAGGTGCCATGAAGTTTGCCGCCCAGTGAATAGTGGAAACACGCCGGCGTGTTCCACGATTCCCTGCCGTCGGCTTTCGAGCCGACGGGACGCAGGCGCTGCTGGGCCAGCTTCAAGGTAGGCGCGCCCTTGCACTGCAGGGAAACATCGATCAGCGGTATGCCGGGTTGTTCGATAAAGCCGCGGAAGTGAGTGGCAAGAGCGCTGTCCGGGCCAGCGGCCTCGGCGAGGGCGGCCATGAAGTCTCGCGAGGTAGCATTGCCGTGTGCATGCCGGGCCAGATAGCGTCGCACGCCATCGCGGAATTTTTCCCTGGTGAGCGCCAGCTCAAACATCTCCAGTACCTGGCCGCCTTTTTCATAGGTGATCGTGTCGAACGCCGCGTCGACATCGCCCTTGTTGTCGACCGCGTTGGCCACGCGCCGTGTCGATGCAAGGCGGTCCAACGCCACGGCCCGGGCGCGGGCGCTGGCGCGTGCGTAGCCATCGTCCCAGGAAGGATCAAATTGATAGACCACCTTGTCGGCCATCCAGGTCGCAAAGGCTTCATTCAGCCAGACATCGTTCCACCATTGCACCGTGACGAGATTACCAAACCACTGGTGCGCGATTTCGTGCGCGGCTATGCTTGCATAGTTTCGCCTGAATGCCGGCGTTTCCGCCGGCGACTTGGCCATGAGAATACTGCTGGCATAAGTGATCATGCCGGCATTCTCCATCGCAGCGAAATTCACCGTCTGCGGAATGCTGACGCTGTCGAGCTTTTCAAAGGGATACGGCGTGCCGAAGTAGTCTTCGAGGATGTCCACCAGCTTCGGCGTGATTTCCCCGGCGTAACGCATTTCGGCGCCGCGCCCCTTGGGCGCGAAATAGCGCAATGCTATCTTGTTCTTGCCGGCGACTCCCCCGTCGACGACGTCAAATGGTCCGACCGCGAATGCCAGCAGATAAGACGATAGCGGCTGTGTCCTGGCGAAGGCAAGCCGCTTCATGCCGTTGCCCAGCGGCGCCTCGGCGATCTGAGGCGCGTTGCTCACGCCGATGTTCGACTCCGGCACATCGAGCGTGATCTGCCAGGGCGTTTTCCAGCCCGGCTCGTCGAAACACGGAAACGCGTTGCGTGCGGACAGCTCGCCGAACTGGGTGAACACGTACCAGGCGCCCCCTTCCTGCTGCTTGAATATGCCGCTGGTGGCCAACGGGTCGATCTTGCCGCGATAGCGGATCAACATCCGCGCTTCGCCGGCCGGAATCGGCTCGGGTGCGTTGAAGCCGATGAAGTCCTCGCCGGCGACCACCGGCGAAAGCGCAAGCGCCCTGTCCTTCAATTCAAGCACGGCGGATTGCACGGTGATTTGAGCGGCGTTGAGCCACAAGGTCTTTGTGGCGCGGTTCACTTTGAGGTCAATGGCGACTTCGCCTTCGAAGTCATCGCGGGCAGGATCGATCACCAGGCGCACGACGTAATTCAGCGGCGTGGCACCATCGCCGAGCCGGAAAACCGGCGCGTTGGAATCGGCCGAAACGGGGGGCGCTGCCTGCGCGAAGACAGCAGAAATCAGGCTGGCACCAATTAAAAAAAACCGGGCGGCGAAAACAAGGCGTGAGAACATAACGGGTCGGCTGTGGTCTGATGATTGACGCGAAAGTCTATCAGGTTGGCTGCTGCGCCAGACGAATCGGACCTTCTTCGCGCAGTTGATACTTCGGAATGGCTCACATGCAGAAAACCCTGTTCTCATTCTTCGCTTTTCTTGCCATGGCAGGTTGCGGCTCCATGCCGTTCGTCTCGGGCGAAGTCCGCATGTCCGCGGATGAGCTCACGCAAAAGATGGCCCGGCGGTTTCCCCTCGAAAAAGGTGTGGGCGGCCTGCTGGACATTATGCTCGCCAATCCGCGTGTCGACCTGTCGGAGGAGGACAATCGCATCACGACCACCTTTGACACGATTGTCAAGCTGCCCCTGACCAGCAAGACCCTTCATGGCTCGCTGAAGGTCTCGGGACGCCCCGAATACGTCGCGCCGACCCGTTCGCTGTTTCTGCGTGACGCAAGAGTCGACCAGATTCGCATGGACAACATGCCCGACGGGCTTTCCGCCGCTCTCGCCAAGGCTGCTTCCACGATCGCGCGCGAGGCACTTGAAGGCAAGCCACTTCACGTTTTTCTGGCCGAGGACTTCACGAAATATGGGATTCAGTACGTGCCGGAGCGGATTGTCGTGAGAGGCAACCAGTTGGTGCTGGCATTGAGTCGCTAGCCATCCCTTGGGCGCCGCTTATAATTCGCCGTTCATCATTCACATCACATCCGGGTAATTCTTGGACATCCTCCTGCTTGTTAAAGCCTGCATTCAAGGCATTGTCGAAGGTCTCACCGAATTCTTGCCGGTTTCCTCCACCGGCCACCTGATCCTCACCGGCACGTTGCTGAATTTCCACGATGAAAAAGCCAAGGTATTTGAGATCGTGATCCAGGCCGGCGCGATACTCGCCGTATGCTGGGAATATCGCGAACGCATTGCCTCGACCTTTGCGGGATTGGGGAGCGACCCCAGGGCGCAACGATTTACGCTCAATCTGGCGATTGCGTTCATGCCGTTGGCGATTCTCGGACTGGCGTTCGGCCAGTTCATCAAAGCGGCCTTGTTCCAACCCGTTCCGGTTGCATTGGCCTTTGTGATTGGCGGCGTAATCATCCTGTTCGCCGAGCGCTGGTACAAGGCGCGCGCATTGCAGCAAACCAAACCGATGATCGATTCCGTTGATGACCTGGCGCCAATGGATGCATTGAAGCTTGGTCTCGCGCAATGCGCCGCCCTGATTCCCGGAACGTCGCGATCCGGCGCGACAATTATCGGCGGGTTGTTTTTCGGGCTTTCGCGCAAGTGCGCGACCGAGTTCTCTTTTTTTCTGGCGATACCGACGTTGCTGGCAGCAACAGTTTATTCACTTTGGAAAGAGCGGGCACTCCTGTCGGCGGCCGACATCCCTGTCTTTGGGGTTGGCTTTGTCGCCTCGTTCGTGTCCGCATTTCTGTGTGTACGCTGGCTGTTGCGCTACATTAGCACGCACGATTTCACGCCTTTCGCCTGGTATCGCATCTTGTTCGGCTTGGTGGTGCTGGCAACCGGCTACGGCGGCCTAGTCGACTGGCAGCCGCACTGAGCCTGACGCTCGGCAGGGGCGGAATTACTCGGCGGGCTCCTGGCCGACGAGTTTGCGGATCATTTTCAGCAACTGCTCCTCCTGATACGGCTTGCCCATATATTCATTGACGCCGATCTCGAGCGCATGATTGCGATGCTTGTCGGCAGTTCGCGAGGTAATCATGATGATCGGAATGCCCTTGGTCTTGGCGTCGGCACGCACATTGCGCGCGAATTCAAACCCGTCCATGCGCGGCATTTCAATATCCAGCAGGATGATGTCCGGCTCTATGTCCTGAAGTTGCTGGAGGCCGTCGACACCGTCCTTGGCCGTGGCCACTTCGAAGCCTTCGCGGGTCAGCATCCGGCTGGTAATCTTGCGCACCGTCAGGGAATCATCAACCACCATCGCCAAGGGAACCGACCGCTTCAGTAGTAGCGGGGCGGATTGATCTTTTGCGCTGTCTGTCTCCGCAATTGCGGCGGCCAGTGACTGCCCTTTTGCCACCTCGCGATCAGGCTCCGCCGTGGTCTCAAAGGTGATCGGCGCCAGCGCCTCGGACGAGGCCCCGTGTCCCGCCTCGCCGGCCGCCGAATGCACCCGTCCGGCAGCCTCAACGATTACTTTGGTGCTGTCGCGAAACACCAGTTGCACCGGATTCATGATGAGCACAATTTGCCCCGAACCCAGCATCGTGGCGCCGGCGACGCCGACCAGCCGGGCCAGTTGCGGGCCAATCGTCTTCACCACGATTTCCCGGTTGCCAATGATGGAATCGACTTGCACTGCCGCGCGTTGCTGACTGCTTTTGGCGAGAATGACATTTGCCTTGCGCACCGCCGACAGCGCGGGCTTGCCACCGAGCAGCGCCTGCATGGAACGCAGTGGGTATTTGTTGCCTTTCCACTCGATTTCACTCAATTCCAGGAACGGTTCGTAGCGTTTGCCCTTGTATTCCTGTACCTGCTCGATCATCACCGACGGGATCGCATACATGGTTTCACCGACCATTACCATCACCGCCTGGGTTACGGCCAGCGTCAGCGGCAGTGCGATGGTAAAGGTGGTGCCGCGACCTGGTGTTGATGCAATATCGATGCGCCCGCCGAGCGAGACGATCTCATTGCGCACCACATCCATGCCGACACCGCGGCCGGCAATTTGCGAAACACTTTCCGCAGTGGAAAATCCCGGCATGAAAATAAACTGCGTAAGTTGCGACTCGTTCACGTCGGCGTCGGCGTCAAGCATCCCCTTCTCGACCGCCTTTTCGCGAATACGGGCGAAATCAAGTCCGTTACCGTCGTCGGCCAGGGTCAATACGACTTCATTGCCGACCTGCTGGGCATCAATCGTTATTTCGCCAATTTCTGACTTACCCTTTGCGACCCGATCCGCGGGCGCCTCGAGGCCATGCGCGACCGCATTG
Source organism: Betaproteobacteria bacterium (assembly GCA_031404095.1). Lineage (GTDB taxonomy): Bacteria > Pseudomonadota > Gammaproteobacteria > Burkholderiales > Usitatibacteraceae > UKL13-2. The sequence continues at coordinate 15,266 of JANNGY010000084.1, forward strand.
CGCAACAAATGCTCAAACGGTGCGGTAATCTTTTCCAATACCGAGCGGTCGATTTCGACTCGCACGCCGCGAAACTCTAGGTTGGCTTTCTTGTCGAGTTCTTTTGCGGTCTGCCGGAGCAGTCGATAAAAGCGATCCTGCAAGTTTCCCAGCGGCACCAAACGGACACCCATCAAGCCTTGCTGCAAATCGCGATTCAGCCGCGCCTGCTGAAGCAACGCCGCTTCGGATTCATCGATATTCTTTTGCAGCGACAGCTGCAGGGTAATCACGTCGTTCAGGCTCTCGGCGAGGAATCGCGTCAGTTCCTGAGTCCGCGAAAAACGGTCAAATTCCAACGGATCGAAATTCCCGCCTTGCTCTTCGGCGTCGCGAATACGGGACTGAATCTGCGATTCGGCCTGGATCTCAATTTCGCGCAATTGCGTTTTCATGCGGCCGATGTTGTCCGTCAATTCCACCAGCGACTGCTTGAACGTCTGCATTTCCTGGTCAATGCGCGAGCGCGCAATCGACAATTCGCCTGCCTCGTTCACGAATCGATCGATGATGTCCGCGTTCACGCGCAGCATCGACTGGCGTTCGCGGCCCTCAAGTTTCTCGCCTTCCGCGATAATCTCTGCGCGCGTAGCGGCCATCACGGCCAGTGGAGCAGGCAGATCCTGCGAAACCTCGGAAATTACCGGAAGCTCGATCGCGGTTGCCGAAAAATCACCTGCGGCCAGCCGCTCGATCGCCGCATTGAAGCGGTCCACACCGTCGTCGACTTCGTCGAATTTGCTCTTCGCAGGTTCCGCGGTCTGGTCCATCGCGATGATCCGCGCCTCGATCACGTGGGCCAACTCACCCAGGCGCATCAGGCCAGCCATGCGTGCCGACCCCTTCAGCGTATGCAAATGTCGCGCGAGTTCGGTCACCGGCGCGTGATTGATCGGTGCACCACGCCAACGGCGCAGGGAATTACCCACCAGCGGCACAATTTCCTTGGCTTCTTCCAGAAAGATCGGCAGGAGGTCGTGGTCGACGTCGTCCAACATGGCACGCCGGTCTTTGCCGGTTTCCATGCCGACCGGCTTGATCTCGACAATGGACGGGACATCTGAAGTCGGTACCGGCGCTACTTCTCTGTCGCGCAAAGGTTTCCCAGGCAACTCGGCAGCGGGCTCGGCTGGCGCGCTGGGTACTTCGTGAGTTGCGGGCATTTCTGGTGCGGAGATTTCAGCCGACGCCGCAAATGCGGATGCCGCAGTCGCAGCAGCCGCTGCCGAAGCGACCCCAAACACCAGGTCCGCATTAAATGCGGGAATCGCGACTACTGGCGGTTCGGTCGCTGGCGGCAATTCGCTGTCCGCCGCGACATCCACCGGCAACGCGGCAGCAGCCTCCGTCACAAAATCGCTGAAATCAATTTCCTCCACGCCTGCGGTGGTGTCGATTGCGGGTTCGGCGGCAGGTGTCTGCCAGTCCTCACCGGCGACATGGCCAACTTCGCGGACCACTGGCGCCGCGGGTTCTGCCGACATTCCCGGCAATTTGATATGCGTACCTTCGCCAGTACGCTTGGACTGCTTCAGGGATTCACGAAGACCCTGCAAGTCACGCACAATGTCGGGGCGTTCATTTGGAGGTTCGTGGGTATGCAGACCCAGAACCATGCTGGAAAGCGCATCCACCGCGCTTCGCGTCACCGCAAGTCGATGCGAGTTGAATTCGGGCGGGAATTCAATGGCCTCCTGAAGCCATTTTTCAAGCGCAAATGCGACATCGGCGATCATGTTCATGCCGGTTGTACGCGAAGAGCTGGTCAACGTATGCGCTGCCCGCATGAAGTCATGTGACACCGCTTGCCTTGGTTTGGCTTCGAGTGTCGACATTTCGTTGTCGAGGGTGGCAATGTGCTGGTCCGCCTCGCCCAGATAAATGTAAAAGAGTGCGTGGGGAACTGAAATGTTTCCGACCAACACATCGTCGGGTTCCGGTGGCTCGATATCCTCGACAACCGCCTCTTGCGGTTTACCTCCGCCGACCGGCGCTGCTTCTGCCGGCGCCGCGGCGCTCAAGTCGGTAACTGAATCAAGGCCCGGCAGCTCTTCAAGAATGACGGGCGGCGGCTCCAACAGTGTGGTGACCTCTACCGATTCCGCTGCAAGCTCTTCCTCCGGCAACGTATCACTTTCGATTGCCGGCAATTCCGGCTCTGGAGGTGGCGTGTCCATCACTTGCGCCGACCTATCAACAGCAAGGTCGACAATCGATGTTTCGGTTTGCGGTGCCGCAGCGGTCGTGTCCGCAGGCTCGGCGATATCGACAATGGGAGACGAAACCGGTATGGGCGCCGAAACAAGATTCGCAGCCGGCGACAAGGCGAAATCCGGCTCTCTGTCATTCTTGAGCAATTCTGCGATTCGTGCGAGTTCGCTGCCATCTATCTGCGTCGTGCCATGGGTCTGAAGTGCGTCCACCCAGCCCTGAAATGCACTCGAAGACCGTTCGAGGAAGCCAATAAGCCCGGGGGTGGCAGGTTTCTCATCCTTCAGCCACTTATTCATCACTTGTTCGCAATTCCATGCGACTTCACCGAGGTCATTGAGCCCAACCATGCGGCCGCTGCCTTTCAGCGTTTGGTAGCCGCGTCGAATCGTGACCAGTGCTTCCTTGTCGTGCGGACTCGTGCGGATCGTCGCCAAATTCTCGCGGATCGTCGCCACCACCTCGACCGCCTCCTCGAGGAAGATTTCCAGCAATTCCTGATCGACCTCAGACGCAGGCGCGTCGATCAACTGCACGACCTGCATGTTCGGCGCCTCTGCGCGCTTTTCCGGCACAATCTCGGAAATTGCCTGGCTGACACCGGCCTTCATCGGATCAAACGTTGCGTCGATGGCTTTCAGCGCATCTTCGCCTTGCTTGGCAGACTTGCTGTCCGCGATCAATTCGGCTTCTTGCTTAAGCTCCTTGACTGCTTCGCGCAATTGTTCGCGTGTGCTGGTTTGTTCAGGTTGTTGTTTCCAGTCCTCATACAGGCCCTGTACTTTTTGTTTTGCCACATCAACATCACCCTCGGAGATGGGCGACTTGATCAGAGTTTCCTCAGGCTCGGCCGGCTTCTGGGCCAGGCCAAAGCGGATCAACGCCGGCAAGAGTACATCGCGCGGATTGTTCGTACCTTGCTGAAGCGCGGTGATGAAAAGCCCGAGCGCGGATATGCCTTCTGCGACCGCTTCCGCATCATCGCCTGCGCCCTTTATCGCTCCGGAGGCGAACTGGGTCACGCGTTCCCGCAGGAGCTGATTTAGCGCAGCAGCTTCGTCGAGTTCCAGAATTGTCAATGCGCCCTGGACTTGCGAAAACAACGGCGGCAAGGTTAAGAGCTCGGCAGTCTTCTGCGCGTCGCGGAAAAAAGCATCCAGCGCACCTTCGATGGTGGTCAGGTTGACCTGGACTTCCTGGCCCACCTGAAACATCAGCATGCGTTCTTGCGCGCGCTTGGTCATGTTGTCCATCAGGGCATTGGCGCCACCCTCGATGGCAGGTAGTGCCGCTCCGGTCATTGCGGCCTTAAGGCGCAATACAATGTTGTTTGCCTGCAGCGGAAACTCGGCCGTGAGACGAAAGTAATTTTCCAGCGAGGATTCAAGAAACAGGAATGCGGTTGCCACCTCAAGCGATTGAACTTCCGACGAGGGCCCCTGAACCTTGCGTAAATGCGCGCCCACCGCGCCCAGAGCCTGTATCAGCTGTGTAATGTCCCGGTTCGGTTGTTGCTGGGCCGTCTTGTACAGCGTCTCGGCCTGCGTGACATACGATTCCAGCGTCGAACGATTTCCGCCGGCGAACTTTAGCCAGTTCTCCTTTTGCGCCTGCACCTGATCGCGTAACGCGCGAATCACACTCTTCAGCTGTTCATCGGCATGCGATTCGCCAGCAGACTCCGGTACCGCCAAGAGTTCCTCAAGCCTGTAGAGTTCGCGAATCTTCCTCAGCCGCTCGGTCTGGGCCTTGGATTTACCTATGACCAGGAGGATATCGCGGAATAATTTCTCCGGCACCTTCTGGACACCTTCGATCAGCAGCTTTATCTGCTGGTCAATCTTGCCGAACAGCTGCACCGCGAGTGCGCCCGCTTCACCGGGATTAGCCGCGACCGCATCAAAAAATCCACCCGTCGCATACCAGAAGGATCTCGATGGTGAAGTAACCTGCAACGCCTCAATGGCGAGCGTAGCGTTACGCATCTCGCGCGCGCCGCCAATCATGTCCTTGTCGCGCAGCAGTTTGAGAAGCCCCGCCTGGTACATTCCCCGCCTTTGTTTGACCGCTTCGGAAAGCATCTCCGACTTGGGCAACGCAACCGTGTCTTCGGGCATCGGCATGGACCGGCTCAGGTCAGGCGAGAACAGGTCACCTTCCGAAGCATCATTCGCACCGCGCGCGCGGTTGACTTGCACGTATGCAGGCGCCAACATCATTGGCCGATCAATTTCGCCCGAGATTAACGCATCGAGGTACGACGAAAGGGCAATCGTCGCCTTGCGTGTTGCGGCGATACGCTGGGGCGCGCTGGATCGTGCATCAGGGTCACTCTCCAGCGTTTTGACCAGTTTCTCGATTTCTTCGTTGAAGCGGGTGGCCGCGCCCAATCCGACCATCGACAACGCGCCGGTCACTTGATGCAAGTGCGTGGCGACATACTTCGCCGCCTTGCTATCCCCTGGATCGCTCGCCAGTTTGTCCAGATGCGTGCGCGCTTCTGTCAGCGAGTGCTCAATCTCCGCTTTCACCCAGGAAAGCGGGCCGATATCAAACGTCGTGGGCTGATTGGCTGCCATTTGGTTCGTGGGATGAGGTCGTTTGCGCGTGGTCTGCGATTCAGGACGGGCGGCTTGCGGCTACAGCTTGAAGCCAGAAACCGAGGCCTTCAAATCACTTGCCACGTCGGCCAGCTCTTTGATCGACGAAGCGGTTTGCTGCGTACCGGCCGTTGTCTGGCGATTGATTTCCAGAATGTCCTGCATGTTGCGTGCAACCTTGTTTGCTGAGGCAGCTTGCGTCTGGGTGTCAGTGGAAATTTTTTGAATCAGCGAGGCCAGATTCTTCGTCACCGAATCGATTTCTGTCAGCGCCTGTCCGGCGGCATCGGAGAGCTTCGCGCCCTCGACCACACCCGTGGTGGATTTCTCCATCGCCGCTACCGCGTCCTGCGTGTCCGCCTGAATCGTTTTGACGATGGCGCCAATCTGCTTGGTAGCTTCGCCTGAACGTTCTGCCAGTCGCTGAACTTCTTCCGCGACCACCGAAAAGCCTCGACCGGCTTCACCCGCGGACGCCGCCTGGATGGCGGCGTTCAACGCAAGGACGTTGGTTTGTTCGGTAATGTCGGAAATCAATTCCACGATTTCGCCGATTTCCTGGGAGCTTTCTCCCAGGCGTTTGATCCGCTTCGACGTTTCCTGAATCTGATCGCGAATGTCGTTCATGCCTGAGATGGAATTCTGTACCGCCAGGCGACCTTTGTCTGCCGCAGCCAGCGAACGCATGGCCACTTGCGACGACTCCTCGGCATTGGATGAAACCTTGGTCAGCGTTTCCGCAACGGTCAAAACGTCTTGCGTTGTGTCCTGAATTTCCTTTGACTGCTTTTCGGCGGCGTCGAGCAACTGAACTGAGACCGCCTGGGCCTGCTGGGACTTCACGGATACTTGTGTGGAAGCATTATTTACGCCCGTGACCAAGGTGCGCAATTCGTCAATGGTGTAGTTCATCGAGTCCGCAATGGCACCCGTGATGTCTTCCGTCACTTTCGCGCGAATGGTCAAGTCGCCGTCCGCCAAATCACCCATCTCATTCAGCAGGCGCAAAATCGCTTCCTGGTTGCGTTTGTTCTCCGCTTCCGACTCTGCTGCGCGCTTGCGTGCATCGGAAAGAAATACAACGGCAATCAAGGCGAGAAATATCAAGGCCACGATGCCAAACAAGATCGCCATGATCAATGGCGCATTCTTCTTTTCCGCTGCGAAGGCATTTTGCAGTTGCTCAACGTTTGAGAGCAGTTGCTCTGAGCCTTGCTGAAGCGCGCGCCCGGACTGACGCGCCGAGACCAGCTTCTGTACGTTGCCGAGGATAGGCCCGATGTTTTGTTCGAAGCCGGTAAATTGTTCACGCAACTTTATTACTTTGGATTTGGCATCTCCGTCACGTAACGCCGAAATTCCGAGTGCATCAGACCCGGATTCCAGCGCCTTGATCAATTCGCGGAAATCGTTCGTGTCCTTGCCCATCAGGAACGGCACTTCAGGGTCGATGACTTCAGCGCCGAGAATTTCCGCCGAGCCGCGCCCCAGGCGTTCGGCGAGAAAGGTCAGGCGATTCACTTTCAATACTTGAGCAGGCGGCGCGCCGGATTGCTGCATCAAACCTGTCAGATCCTGTGAGAGGGCGGCCAGTTCTTCGGCGCCAGCACGGACCTGCGCAATGTTGCGGGACAAGTCGACCAGATCAGTCTTGGCGGAAAGGATCGCGGTTGCCGAGGACGATCCGTCGGCGAAGCGTTTGGTTAGTTCTTCGAGCCGTGAATTCAGTTCTTCACTGATCTTCGCTGACGGGACAGTGGTCGTGAACGCCTCGCCACCGCCATTCAACACATCGAGGTAGCGCTGAAACTCGTCGCGGCTGTCCTGCAATTGCGGGAACGAAATCGGGTCGCCGCGCGCCGCGAGTCCGGCCGATTTCGCGAGGCGCTGAGTGTGAAACTGAAGCTGCGATGTAATGTTCGTATAGGTTGAAAGGTTGCTGCGATTGATGGCGTCAAGAACGATGGAGCCAATCGTCAGGGCACCAAAGAAACCCGCGACGATCAACAAAATTGGCAGCTGCTGTTCAGCCGGCCGATCGCCAATAAACGGCAGCCTGAAAGTACGTCCGTCTTTCTTGGCTTTCGTTACCTTGTTGGCGGCAACTTCCGCCTTGATTTTTCGTGTCTGATCGCCCGTTTGCCCGAGCCCGGAGGTCGTCGACACGGGCGCCGTGCCGGTCGGGCTTTTGGTGGCAGGCGCCTTGCCGCGGTTCAGGAACCCGAATAGCGAGGTGCCGGATTTTTCGTTCTTTGTGGGTCTGAGCGCAGGCGTCGCGCCTGTCGCGGGCTTCTTATCCTTGTTAGTCAAGGACGTCGGGAATTTGAGTGCCATGTGACTTCTCCGTTACTTGCTTTTTTGCGGTCGAATTTTCGCGTACTGTCGTCAGGCCGGCGTTGTAGATGCGGCCTCGAGCGAGTGGCCTATTGCGCCAACCCGGCTACCAACCTCGAGAAACTTCATATTGCCGACGAGCGCGGCAACATCCAGTTCATGCCAGAGCACGCCGGCAGTATCACGATATTTCGCCTTGACCCAGGGCCGTTCCGCTGAATCCGCTTGCACAGGTTCAGCTTTGAACTGTTCAGGATTGCGCAGTCCAAGCATCCGGCTGACCAGCAGGCCGGAACCCTCGATCAGGCGGTCGGAAATCAGGATTACGCGTTTCTCCATTCCCGAGCCGATCAAGGCCTCACCCTGGAATGCCGCAAAGTCCACGACCGAATAGAGCTTGCCACGTATGTTTGCCACGCCGCGAAACCACGGAAGCGTCAATGGCACGACGACTGTTTTGGGTGCCGGTATCACCTCGGAAACGTCGGATAACGTAACCAGCCAATTTTCCGCGCCGACTTGAAAGCCAAGTTTTGAGGCTACGGTTTTCTGTGACGCCAGATCGCGAATGCGCTGCGCTACGTTTTGCTGAAATTCGCGAAGACTGGTCTTGCGTGCCATGTTATGTGTTGCTTAACCCAAGGCTTTGATTTTGGCGATTAGATCCGGACCGTTCACGGGCTTGACGATGTAATCCTTCGCGCCCTGGCGCATGCCCCAGATCTTGTCTGTCTCCTGGTCCTTGGTGGTGCAGATAAACACCGGAATATGCTTGGTGGTTTCTTCGCGGGTAATTGCGCGCGTTGCCTGGAAACCATTGAGCCCCGGCATGACAACGTCCATAAGAATCAAGTCAGGCACCTCGGCCTTGGCGCGCTCCACGCCATCCTCACCGCTAGTCGCCAGCACGACGGTGTAGCCGGATTTCGTCAACAACCCTTCCAGAAAAGCGCGCTCAGTCGGGGAATCATCAACGATAAGGATTTTCTTGATGGCCATGTTTACTCCAATCGGTTACGGGTAATGCGGGAATTCAGTTGAGTGGAAAGCCGCTATGCGGCATGGGATTGCGTTAGATCGCCGCTACGAAGTGTACGGTGGACTTCGACCGTCTTCAGCAGGCTTTCCTTTGAAAATGGCTTGGTCAGGTATTCGTCCGAACCAACCATGCGCCCTCTTGCACGATCAAACAGGCTGTCTTTTGACGACAGCATGATTACGGGCGTCGCTTTGTGTTTCGCATTCTTCTTGATCAGCGCACACGTTTGGTAACCATCCAGCCTGGGCATCATGATGTCGACAAAAATAAGGTCAGGCTGGTGATCGGCAATTTTGGCGAGCGCGTCAAATCCATTCTCGGCCAAAATCACCTGGCACCCTGCTTGCATCAAGAATATCTCGGCCGACCGTCGAATCGTATTCGAGTCGTCGATCACCATCACCCTTACGCCTGATAGAGGTTTCGCGTCTGCCACGTCCTGTTTTCCTGTCGTCCCCGGTTGATCCGGGGCCGCTTCGCCTACTAAACTGCCATCGTACCTGCTTATCGGCAATGCCGTCAGCAATATCTCGCTCGCTTAAAATCCGCGCCAATCAACAACACAAGGCGTGCAGATTATCGAGTTTCAACGTTGGTCACAATAACCAAACTTACGATTGCCAACAATATCAATAAGTTGTGAATCTGCAAATTATTGTTAAATATCAACCAGCTCAAAATCCTCCTTGCGTGCGCCGCACTCAGGACAGCACCAGCTGATCGGTACGTCTTCCCAGCGCGTACCGGGGGGAATTCCATCGTCTGGCCAACCCGCCGATTCCTCGTAGATCAGCCCACAGACGAGGCACATCCAAGTCTTGTATTCCAGCGTAGTGCTCATGATCTTCTTTCAACGCTACAATGCATTGCCAAATCCCCGATAAAACGCACACAAGGGCTGGCATCATATCGGTTGTCGTTGCAATTCGCCAATGTTCTTCGGCTTCTAATTCAACCCATGCCTGACTTTCATAAAGCCCCCCCCGCAGTACTCAGTTTTGCAGCGACGGATCCTTCCAGTGGCGCGGGTATGCAGGCGGATGTCCTCACGCTGGCAAGCATGGGATGCCACCCCCTTTCGGTCATCACGGCCATTACCGTTCAAGACTCGTCGGGCATGGAGGACATCCTGCCGATCGATGCCGACTGGGTTGCCGATCAGGCGCGCTCCATATTGGAAGACATTCCCGTGGCAGCTTTCAAGATCGGCGTCCTGGGAAGTGTTGAAAATATTTCGGTGATCGCGGAAATTGTCTCCGATTATCCCGAGATTCCGTTGATTCTCGACCCGGTGCTTGCCTCTGCCCGGGGCGACGAATTCGCCAGCGAGGATGCACTTGCCGCAATTCGTGAGCTGCTCATTCCGCAATGCACTGTCATTACACCCAATACGCCAGAGTTGAGAAGGCTTACGCTGGAAGATGACGAAGAGGAAGGCGGAATCGAAAAACTTGCCATGCGACTCATTGAAATGGGCGCTGAATTTGTCCTCGTCACCGGGACGCATGAGTCGACACCCGACGTCATCAATACGCTCTTCTGTGACAGAGGTCTGTTACGCAGTGACAATTGGCATCGGCTACCCGGGAGCTACCACGGTTCCGGGTGTACGCTTGCCTCTGCGGTTGCCGCGACAATCGCCCGTGGAATGGATATTTCAGAGGCGGTGCGGGAAGCGCAGGACTATACGTGGCATGCACTCAAATTCGGCTTTCGCCCCGGGATGGGACAATTCCTGCCTGACCGCCTTTTCTGGGCAAGGGATGACAGTGTCGATGTGGGCATCGAAACGACAGATTCCACATTTCGCGGCATGCGCCAATAGCCCGGCGGCCAGGTCGCTGGCAGCCACTTTTGTCGATTAGGCCACTGCATGAATCAGTCTGGGACAAATGGCCGACAAACAATACTTCGCGGGATTTATGCCATTACGCCTGATGATCCTTCGACCAAGTCGCTCGCGTCTAAAGTCAGCGAAGCGCTCGCTGGCGGAATAAGGATGGTGCAATACAGAAACAAACACGCTGACAGATCGCTTGCGTACGAACAGGCCGCCAGCTTGCGCAGGATTACTGATACGGCAGGCGCATCGCTGATTATCAATGATGACATCGAACTCGCCCTGGCGGTGTCGGCGGATGGAGTTCACCTGGGACAGGATGACGGCCTCATGCGCGTACGCCCGATCGACCTCTCCGCACTTAGAAAAGGTGCTCCGCCGGTCACGCGCCGTGATGCAACCTTTCTTGTCGGCATATCCTGCTACAACGATATTGTCGCGGCACGGGCCGCAGCGGCGGCCGGCGCTGACTACATCGCCTTCGGCAGTTTTTTCCCGTCTTTGACCAAGCCCCATGCAAAGTTGGCGGAATTGTCGTTGATTCGGGCCGCGAAACTGGAAATTCCAGTGCCGATTGTTGCCATAGGAGGCATCACAGCCGAAAATGCGCCACAATTGGTTGCGGCCGGTGCGGACATCCTCGCCGTCATTTCTTCATTGTTCGGTGCCGACAATATTCGGCAACAGGCGCAAATTCTCACTTCACACTTTTCCAAAAATGCATAAGAACAGTCTGGATCTATTCAAGCGGTCGCAGCTAGTCATCCCCGGGGGAGTGAATTCCCCGGTCCGCGCATTTCAGGCAGTGGGCGGTAGTCCGGTTTTTTTCAAAGAAGGCCGTGGAGCGTACCTTTGGGATGTCGACGGAAATCGTTACATTGACTACGTCGGATCATGGGGGCCGGCGATACTTGGCCATGCGCACCCGGAAGTGATCCAGGCGGTGCAGGAGCGCGCGGCCAAGGGTCTCTCCTTCGGCGCCCCGACCGAACTCGAGCTTGAAATTGCTGAGCGCCTCTGCGGAATATTGCCTTCTCTCGATCAAGTGCGCCTGGTTAGCTCCGGCACCGAAGCGACGATGAGCGCCATACGTCTGGCCCGCGGCTATACGGGGCGCAGCAAGATAATCAAATTTGAAGGTTGTTACCATGGACATGGTGACGCCCTTCTCGTAAAGGCAGGATCAGGCGCGCTCACATTTGGCAACCCGAGTTCGGCGGGCGTACCGCCGGAGGTCGTGGCGCATACGCTGGTACTCAGTTACAACGATGGCGATGAGCTAGAGAATACTTTCAGCAAAATAGGGGCGGAAATCGCCTGCGTCATCATTGAGCCCATCGCCGGCAACATGAATTTTGTCATGCCGACAACAAACTACATGGCGAAGCTACGCGAACTCTGCACATCGCACGGTGCGGTGCTGATATTCGACGAAGTGATGACCGGATTTCGCGTCGGATTGCGGGGGGCACAGGGGCATTTTGGCATAACGCCGGATCTCACCACCCTGGGGAAAGTTATCGGCGGCGGCATGCCGGTAGGCGCATTCGGTGGCCGACGGGACATCATGGCGCACCTGGCTCCGCTTGGCGCGGTTTATCAGGCAGGTACGCTTTCCGGAAATCCCGTTGCCGTGGCTGCAGGGCTGAAAACCCTGGAGCTCGTTTCCGTGCCGGGCTTTTTCGACCGACTGGGAGAACGCACGACAGAATTGACAACCGGCCTGCTTGGGGCCGCCCGCAGCAAAGGGCAGGAATTTTCTGTGGCCTCACTTGGCGGAATGTTCGGCATGTTCTTTTCCAGCGCAGTGCCGGGAAGTTATGCGGAAGCAATGAAATGCGATCGTGCCCGATTCGGCCGTTTCTTTCACGCCATGCTCAGGCGCGGCATCTATTTGGCGCCGTCCGCGTTCGAGGCGGGATTCGTGTCTTCCGCCCACACATCGGAAGACATTGCCACCACTGTTGATGCCGCTCGTGAAGCATTTGACGAGTCGCTCCGCTCCTGATCGCAATCGTGAAACTCAAAGCGACTATCGACAATATTGCGCTCGCGGCGCTCCTGTTCGCGGTCGTAGCGATTGCGGCGGTATCCACGGTCGCGGTCGTTTCCGCTGAAAACCTGATTCTTACCAATGAAAAAATACTGCGCGCCCAACGCGTCATCTCAAGCCTTGAGTCCATTCGCTTCAACGTGCTAGCCCTGGATATCGGCGAGTACGGTTCTATCATCACAGGAAATGAGCGCGACCTTGACCGGTATCGTTCTGCCGCAATGGAAATTGAAGGTGAGCTTGCCTATCTTTTGGGGAAGCGCGATGAGAATGCTGGACTGGCAGAACGCTTTCCAACGCTTAATGGCGTAGCCCGCCAATATATTGCTGGCCGCCAGTCAACGGCTGCGGACCGCCGAAAATCACCGGGAACCGCTGCCATTCAACCTCCCGTAAGCGACCTTGGCGCAGATCAACTGCGGGAGAAGCTGCTCGCGCTTACACACCAGATGCTGGCGCAGTCGCGGCAACAGCAGGACGGCCTGGAAGCCGACCAGGTCCTCTACGGCGACAAGGTCAGGCGATTGATACTCGCGCTGATCTCGTCTTCCGCGTTCATTCTCATTTTTCTGTATGGGACCTTGCGCCGGCTTAATAAAGAGCAGCGCGCGGCGCAAACGCGCATTGCACATCAGGCGACCCATGACTCCCTTACCGATCTGTTCAATCGCCCTGCGGTGATGGAACACATTTCGACTCGTTTGCGCGATGCTGAAGCCGAGGCTGCACTGGGCGGTTTTGCGTTGCTGCTGCTGGATCTCGACGGGTTCAAGGCGGTCAACGACAGCCTTGGACACGATGCGGGGGATGAGCTTCTCAAGGAAGTTGCCCGAAGGGCGCGTCACGAACTGCGCGATTCAGATTACATTGCCCGGCTGGGCGGCGACGAGTTCTTGATTGTCATCCCGCAGGCTTCAGATCAGGCGACGGCGGGCCGCGTTGCCCAAAAGCTGATTGGTGCAATCAGCGAACAATATTCATTGGGAACCGAACGGGCAAAGGTGACTGCAAGCATCGGTATCGCCCTCTTTCCCCGCGATGCGAGGGAGCGCGAAGCCCTGATGAAATGCGCGGACCTTGCCCTCTATCAGGCCAAACATGTTGGCAGAAACTGCGTGCAATACTTTGAACCGGGATTGCGCGGAAACTCGAAATTCTGACCGCAATACGAGCGTCCAACGGACAATGTCCGATCGGCACCGCAACTGCCGGCCTGGAAAATGATTACCGGGTTCGCATACCAGCGATGTACTCCGCTACCGCCTGCATATCGCTCTCACGCATACGTTCGGTGATCGCGTTCATCTGCGGATTTTTTCTTGCCTGGGATGCATACAGCTTCAGCTGATCGAAAGTGTACTCAGGCCACTGTCCGGCCAATCGCGGAAAATTCGCGGGAATGCCGGCGCCGGCGCCGCCATGGCAACCGGCGCACGCCGGCACTTTCATTTCCGGGATGCCCGCGCGGTAAATTTTCTGGCCTCTAGCCGCCAACGCGGAATCGCGTGCCACTGCATTGACCTTCGCCTTTTGGGCGAAATAGTACATAC
>JANNGY010000085.1:0-12547 GCA_031404095.1 Betaproteobacteria bacterium
GCCCGAACGCGAGATCGAGCTGCATATCACCGGGAACATGGACCGACAGATATGGGGGGTTCGATGGAAAAAAATACTCCGAGGCTGCGGAGCCAATCCCGTTCGCCTTTGACGAGCGGCTTCGTGTCACCTTCGTGAACGACACCATGATGGACCACCCCATGCACCTTCACGGGATGTGGATGGTGCTGGAGAACGGTGCGGGCGCAAAGCGTCCGTTGAAGCACACCATCAATGTGAAAGCTGGCGAGCGACTATCCTTCGACGTCAAGCCCGATGAGCCCGGCAAGTGGGCGTTCCACTGCCACCTGCTCTTTCACATGGAGCTCGGCATGTTCCGTGTGGTTTCAGTGGCCGACCCGAAAGCGAAGGTGCGACCATGAAACGTTCGTCAAACAAAAAACGCGCGGCAGGCAGTGCTATTGCGATGCTGGTGTGCGCGCTCTTGCCTTCGATCGCCGGGGCACAGGAGGTCTCGCCGGTGGAGGACAGCCCGACCCGCAGCTACGTCTTGATCGATCAACTCGAACACACCACGACTCGTTACATGGGCGGCAACGGCAACGAGGATGCACTGCGGTTCAATACGGCCGGGTGGATCGGCGGCGACTACAACCGGCTTTGGATCTATACCGAAGGCACGAAACCCTATAAAGGCAAGCTGGAGGATGCCGACGTACAAGTCCTTTTCGGACGCCTGGTGGCGCCATTCTGGGACCTGCAAGCGGGCATCCGCTATTTCAAACCTTTGGCTAGCGGCCCGTCGCGCAACTACGCGGTCCTCGGTGTTCAAGGCCTTGCGCCTTACCGGTTCGGCGTGCAAGCGGCGGCGTTCGTTAGCGAACGCGGGGATGTTTCCGCAAGGGCAGAGCTTGAATACGAGATGCTTTTGACTCAGCGCTGGATCCTGCAGCCACGTTTCGCGACCAATGTCGCGCTCAAGGAAGTGCGGGAACAGGGCATCGGGCGCGGCCTGAACGACGTCGAATTCGGTCTGCGCCTTCGCTATGAGATCAAGCGTGAGTTTGCCCCCTACCTCGGTGTGTCCTGGCAGAAGCGCTATGGCGGCACGGCACAATTTGCGCGAGAGCGGGGAGAAGACACAAGTGGAGGCAGATTGGTCGCCGGAGTTCGAGTGTGGTTCTAAAGGGGCGCGATCATCATCGGCACAGCTTGGTCGCAACGGGGTCACTATTGACAATTATATCTTCCCGATTTGACCCGCGCCCTGTTCACCAGGGGAAGCCCCATGCTGCCCATCATTAGCACGTGGGTGCTTTATCTGGCAGGCGCCATCGAAATAATCGCAGCGCTGTTGATCGGATTTGCGAGTCTTCAATGTGCGTTGTCTGCAGCCCGTCTCCTGCTTAGCCGCAATGCATCCACGGTGGCGAAAGAAGAGGTACGCCTGCAATTCGGGCTATGGCTTTCACTCGCCATTGAATTTGAGTTGGCGGCGGACATCCTGCGAACCACGGTTGCGCCGGGCTGGGAGGAAATCGGAAAACTGGCCGCCATTGTGTTGTTGCGGACCGTGCTGAATTATTTCTTGCAATTGGAGATTCGTCGCGCGGCACTGCAAAAGCCGCCGGCCCCCGGCTTATCAATTTCGAACTTATCGCGCAACTCGGATGAGCCAGGATTGGCTTAATCCTTGCGCCAAACGCAGCTGTGCTGGCGGCAGGATGGGCGGCTTCACCAACACCGGTTCTGAACCGACCGATCAATTAATTGAAAAGGAAATTTCGCCATGAAAGCACTCATCTACAAAGGCCCCGGTCAAAAGGCATTGGAGGACCGTCCCACGCCGACTATCCAGTTGCCCACCGACGCGGTCATCAAAATAACCAAAACGACTATTTGCGGTACCGACCTGCACATTCTCAAAGGGGACGTGGCGACGTGCGAGCCCGGAACCATCCTGGGCCACGAAGGTGTGGGCGTTGTTGATTCGGTGGGCTCGGGTGTCACCACATTCAAGGCGGGCGACCGTGTATTGATCGCCTGTATTACCGCCTGCGGCCGCTGCGAGTTTTGCCGCAAGGGCATGTACTCGCATTGCACGACCGGCGGCTGGATATTGGGTAACAGCATCGACGGCACCCAGGCCGAGTATGTGCGTATTCCGCATGCCGAGACGAGCCTGCATCCGATTCCACAGGGCGCCGATGAAGAGGCGCTGGTCATGCTAAGCGACATCCTGCCCACCGGTTTCGAATGCGGCGTGTTAAACGGAAAAGTCCAGGTGGGATCGACCGTCGCCATCGTGGGTTCGGGTCCGATCGGTTTGGCTGCGCTGCTCACGGCGCAGTTCTATTCGCCGTCAGAGATCATCATGATTGATCTGGACGACAACCGGCTCGCCGTCGCCAAGCGTTTTGGCGCGACCCACACCGTGAACAGCGCCGATGGCAAGGCGGCCGAGCAGGTGATGAAACTGACCGGCGGGCGCGGAGTGGACACGGCAATCGAGGCGGTGGGCGTTCCCGCCACTTTCCAGCTTTGCCAGGACATTGTGGCGGCGGGTGGAAACATCGCCAATATCGGCGTCCACGGAGTTAAGGTTGATCTGCACCTGGAGAAGCTGTGGTCGCACAACATCACGATTACCACGCGCCTGGTCGATACGGTGTCGATTCCGCTGCTGCTCAAAACCGTGCAATCCAAGCGCATCGACGCAAAGCAGTTGATCACCCACCATTTCAAATTGGACCAGATCCTCGATGCCTACGACACGTTTAGCAAGGCTGCCGAGACCATGGCGTTGAAGGTGATCATAGACGCGTGATGGTGTGACCACGTCGAAGGTGGCGGAGGACTGGGTATCGACGATATTCACGGCGAACTCAAACTGCAGGACAAGCGCGACCTGGTGGCGATGCTCCAACGCCAAGGGCGAAGTGGCCGCGATGGCCGGCGGTGGCATCAACGATTCGCCAAGGCGGATATCAGCATTGCCATGAGCACCGGCGCCGACCTAGCGATGAACAGTGCGCAGGTCACGCTGGTAAAAGTCGACTTATTACTCGGCATTGTGCGGGCGCGGCTGCTTTCGCAGGCAAGCAACTGCAACGTACGGCAGAACCCTTATGTTCGCCTTTATGTACAACGCACGGGGGTTGAATTGCATTAGGTGACAGCTGAACTCGAGCACTGGCGCGGCTCTCAGGCATTAAGTGGCCGGAACGGCGCGCGAATTGGCGATCTACGCCCTTTGAAGTGGAAAGTCTTTGTACGGCAGCGAACAGTACCGGCCATTCTTTAAGTGTAAAAGTTGTCGTGGGAATAGCATTCAGTGATTCCTGACAAGGGTGCAATTTGGCTAAATCGTTTTCATCGACGCTAAGAATCACCGAGGTACCTGATAACGGGGCGCCTTCGCGTCGTTGTCGGCCTGCGCACGCGGTCTTGCTGTTGGCTTGGGTCGCATTCTGGCTGAACACCACATTGCTCCCGTGTTGCGAGGCATTTGCGGCTGCCTTCGACGATCATGCCGACGACGTTTCGCAATCGGTCTCCGCCGCGCCACAGGCTCAACATGCCGACCCAACGCATTCCGAACCCCCACACCATAGCCCCGGTACGCCGTGCGATCGCACCCCTATTGCAGAACCCACGATTGGTGGAGAGTATGCGTGGCTGCCAACAGATCGCGCTCACCAGGAAAGGGTCGCGATTTCCGTTTCTTCCGCAGTTGGCCCGCCAGCCGTAGTCCAGGCGGCACTCCTCGCGTCACGCGATTACCACCCCCCGCCGCTCCTCGCCATTGTTCGACTCTACCTGCGCACTCAGCGTCTGCTGATTTAGTCCAGCGGCCCATTCGCCCTTGTGACCGGTGCGCTTGCGCCGGTTGGCGGCAGGTGCAGCAACGCGCTTTGCACTGGCCTTGGAAAAAGGCCGACGCGCCGAATACCGACGATTGCCACGACCGTGAGGGCCATACATTGAGCTATCCATGGCAGGGGCTTTTCGTCAATCAACAAACCATTTTGAATTCCACAAGGAGATAACTCATGGACTACGTTGGCGGACATTTCTGGGGGATGCATTTTTTCTGGTGGCTGTTCTGGGTCGCTTTGATCATGTTGTTGCTTTCGCCGATTACGCCGGTTTCAGCCGGTCGACGGCGGGAGTCGCCACTTCAAGTATTGCAACGCCGCTACGCCGCGGGTGAGCTCAACACTGCGGAATATGAGGATCGCAAGACCGTGCTTGAGCGCGACACCGGGCTAGTGAAGTAAGCGTTGTTCAGGCATTGAGGAAAGCGTGAATATCAGTTCGTTGCATTTCCTCGCATCCACCGCCGCGCTTTGCGTTGGTAGCGATTCAATGATCGATCGCGATTTAACAAGCAATTTCGATTCACCCTTTGGAAAGAGGTAGCGCAATGCAAACGGAAGTTCTAAATGTCACGGGAATGACTTGCGGTGGCTGTACCGGCAGTGTCGCAAACGCACTGAAAGCGGTTGCCGGAGTTGATGACGTAAACGTGTCGCTCTCGACCGGCGAAGCCACGGTGCAATACGACGAGCGGCAGACATCGCCTGAGCAACTTAAATCGGCGGTGAAGGGCGCAGGTTACGGCGTGGACGCCATCAAGACTCAGAAGCCTCAAGGAAAAAGCGGCTGCTGCGGCTAATTCGCCTGTCTAAAGGAGCAAATCATGGAATGGTTCTCGCAAAACTGGGTTTGGGTGCTGTTCGCCTTCGGGATGGTCGCTATGCATTTGTTCGGCCCCGGTGGGCATGGCGGTCACGGTGGCCACGGCGGCGACCAGAAAGCCGCCGGGCCTGCAAACAAAGACGGTGAGCAACGCACATCGGATCAAGGAGCCGGTCATCACCATTAGACGTTGGGCATAGGTTTCTTCGATAGGGGCAGCGATATGTTGAATATCAAAGTCGTGACCTGGTCATTGGCGCTTTGGACCGCGTTCACGTTCGTGTTTTGTGTCGTCTACGGCCTGGTGACACCGGCGAGCATGCACATGACTGCGTTGCTCGTGCAGGTGTTGCCGGGTTTCGAATGGCTCACCTGGTGGGGATTTCTCGTTGGCTTGATTGAGAGTTTTCTCTATGGCGCCTATGCGGGCCTGGTCTACGTGCCTATTTACAATTTTCTGTATCGCAAGTGGGTAAGGCAATGGTAGCGATTGGCGTTTAACTTCCCTTTCATTGACCATCTGCCGCCAATTTAAGAACGAACGTTGAGGTAAGGCTGTGTTCCCTCGCGCACAGACGTCCGCAGAATGTCCGCGAAGTTTCGCATCAATGCAACGGGCGATCATTCGAGTTGTTTTTCGGTTCGCATATGTCTCGAGAGCGGACCGAAATATTTGCGCAATCAGCCTTTTCGGTTGCGCAAAGCAGTGCCGGCACTACCCTGCATTCGTGCGTACGCATCGGACAGGGATTACTTATCAACCTGGAAAGGTAATGCAATGAAACTTATCAATATGCTTGCAAGTTCGATGGTCGCGGTATCGCTGTTGGCCGCACCCGCCGTATTCGCCGCGGACCCGCCTCACAAGATGAACATGGAAAAGTTCATGAAGGAGTGCGACATGGACCATGACGGAATGATGTCCAAGGCCGAGATGTTGGCGCACATGGAAAAAATGTTCGACAAGATGGACACCAAGAAGACAGGCAAGCTCAACAAGAAGCAGACTGAAATCTTCTTGAAGGAGTTCAACATATATAGCGGCGGTTGATTGCCGACAGATTGTCGGCATCGACAACGCAACGGGGGACTGGCGGTTTTTTGCGGCAGACCAGTCTCCCGAAGCGGCGCATTTACGCAGCGTCCCGGTTGAATGCGAGACCGGAGCGGCTCGGGTGGCGGGGCTTTCACGTCAGTTTGATTGAGGGCTTCCTCCTTGGCCAATAAGCCGGAAAAAGTATTGGCATCTTTGCAGTCCTATCCAACGCGGAGAACGAATCATGAAGCAGGCGACGGTACAAATCAGCGAAGCGATATCCATTGATAACGAGTCACTTGTCGGCAGGGTCGGTACCAAACTGCCGAGTTCCGCGACGACCATGCGCGCAGTGGCGCCCAAGGGGCACGAGGGACATGTCATGCCGATGTCTCCCAAGCCCGCGGCTGTCAAGCCGGCAAATGAAAAAACAAAACCGAAAGCTCCGCCGAAGCCTCCTGCCGCCAAACCGCCCGCGAAAATGGCTAAGAGCTGCCGGCGAGTAGAACGACGCTGCGGTAAACGCTCGAAAGCGCCGACACCAAGCTTGTCGCGATACCCAGGGTCACCAGGGATTTGATCGACCGGCTGCAAAATGCGCCACGAAGCAGGAGGACATTCCAGGTATGAAAACCATTGAGGATGCACGATGAAAACGAGCGTTATTGAAGTGCGCGACATGCTTTCGGTGTTAAGCGTGCTCGGCGTAGAAAAGCGGATCGGCGCAGTGCCGGGGGTCGAAAGCGTCACTGTGAATTTCGCGGCGGGTAACGCTACCGTGCGCTACGACGAAACCCGGCTTCAGGCCACAGACATCAAGGCGGCCGTGCACCAATCCGGCGATGAGTCTGCAGGCGAATCCGAGCCCAAACCGGCGAGCGAACACAAGCCCGCAGACAAGCCTGCCGCAGTGCCAAAGCAGGACTCCGCACCGGCATCCGCCATAACCCCCGAAGCCACTGTACCGAAGGCTGCGACGGGCGTGCCCGCGGCCAAGGGCCACGAAAACCATCCGGCAACGGGCGCACAGATTTCAACGCCCGAAGCTGATACGCCGAAAGCATCCGCAGCGCCGCCCGCGGTCGCGCCCCCACCGGCCGCGCCCGCCGTCGGCGCGGTGCCGGACGCAAAGCCTTCAACGCCTGTCGCTGCTGCGGCGAAAGCGGTTCCCGTCGTGCCCGCCGCTGCTCCTGCGGTCGGTGGCCACCAGGACCACGCGACACCTTACGTGAAGCCTCCAACACCTCCAACGCCCGTAACGACTGCGCCGAAAGCGGCTCCCGTCGCGCCGGTGCCGGCCACTCGCGCAGTCGACGCTGCGACCGACGCGAAATCTTCAACGCCGACAACCGCCGAGCCAAAAGCCGGCTCCTGGAAAGTGAATGCGCTGTCGCTGGCAACGACTCTGGGCCTCGCATATATCTCATGCGCGATCTTCGACCTGCTGTTTCCGCCCTTCGGGCTGCTCGCGGCACTTGCGCCGGCCAGTCCGATGCCGATCTCCGGCAGTCCCCTTGGTTTTTTGTTGGGATTCGCGATGTTTACCGTCGCAGGCCTTGTGCTGGGCGCGCTCTATGGAGCCGCCTCGCAATTCTGGAGCAACAGATTGCGCTGAGAGGACGGCAGGGAGCCCGGATGCCCTGAACGAAAATGCCGACGATTAAGGAATCACCGTGAAAACGAGTGTGATTGAAGTGCGCGACATGCTGTCAGTACTGAGTGTGGCCGGGTTGGAAAAGCGGATTGGCGAGGTGCCGGGTGTCGAAAGCGTTACCGTGAATTTCGCGGCGGGAAACGCCACCGTGCGCTACGACGAAACCCGGCTTGCGGCAGGTGACATCAAGTCGGCCGTGCGCCAGGCCGAGTATCAACCCGCAGGCGAAGCCCAGGCCACGCAGGGCGGCGATGACACACCCGCGCCGGACCGTTCTGGCGTGCCGACGCCGGAAGCCGCCGCGCCGGGATCTCCGCCGCGCGCACCCACCGACACGCCGGCGCCGGTTGCTTCCGCAGTCGACTCTCGTCAAGGGCAACGGGCACCCGACGCGCAGTCATTGGCACCCGTAGCCGATGTGACGAAAACGTCACCGGGCCCGCCCACCGCTGTCGGCGAACCGGCCGCACCCGTCGCTGACGGCCACGAGGGCCACACCCCAACCGGTGCGCAGCCCGCCATGTCGGCGGACATGGCGCATGAGATGGGACATGACGGCATGGACCTGCCGGCCATGGTGC
This sequence comes from Betaproteobacteria bacterium, assembly GCA_031404095.1. Classification (GTDB taxonomy): domain Bacteria; phylum Pseudomonadota; class Gammaproteobacteria; order Burkholderiales; family Usitatibacteraceae; genus UKL13-2. Next base: position 7,934 of record JANNGY010000085.1, read on the forward strand.
GCGACATGCGCAACCGATTCTGGATCTGCCTGGCCTTCACGCTGCCACTGTTTTTCTATTCGCCGATGGGGCTTTTTACACCTCCCGCGCCGCCGTTTGGTCTGGACCTCAACGTCTGGTTGTTTGGCTTCGCGACGCTCGCAATCGTCTATCCGAGCTGGCCGTTCTTCGTCTCCGCGTGGCGCGGGCTCAAGACTGGCACTTTGGGCATGGCGGCGCTGGTTGTGTTGAGTGTCGGTACCGGGTATCTCTTCAGTGTCGTCACCACTTTCTTCTTTCCGGGGGCAGGGCAATTCTTCGAAGCCGTAGCCGTCCTGCTGGTGTTCATCCTGCTCGGCCACTGGCTGGAAATGCGTGCCCGTGCAGGCGCATCGTCGGCCATCACGGCGCTGATGGATCTCACGCCGGCGAAAGCCTCGGTGATCCGCAGCGGTGCGGAAGTTGAAGTTCCGACGGCGGAGGTGCTGGCCGGCGAGATTGTCGTGATCCGGCCGGGCAACAAGATCCCTGTCGACGGCACGGTGGAGTCCGGCGAGTCGCTGGTCGACGAGTCGATGCTGACGGGAGAGTCGATGCCGGTGCAGAAGGGGCCGGGCGCCACAGTGATCGGCGCGACCATCAACAAGAGCGGCAGCTTTCGCTACAAGGCGACGAAGGTCGGTGCCGACTCGGCGCTGGCGCAGATCGTAAAACTGGTGCAGGAAGCGCAGAACTCGAAGGCGCCAGCGCAACTGCTGGCGGACAAGGCCGCGCAATGGCTGGTGATCACCGCGATCGCAATCGGCCTGGTGACTTTTGCGGTGTGGTTCTGGTGGATCGATGAGTCGCTGCTACTCGCGGTGACACTGACCATCACGGTGTTCGTGATCGCCTGCCCGGATGCGTTGGGCCTCGCCACACCGATGGCGGTGATGGTGAGTACCGGCCTGGGGGCGATGAACGGCATTCTGTTCAAGAACGCGTCCGCGCTCGAAGACGCCACCAAGCTCAACGTCATCGTCTTCGACAAGACCGGTACGCTCACCGTCGGCCAGCCAGAGGTGGTGGAAATCGTGCTGGCGGAAGGAGTTACCGAAGATGTGCTGCTGACCGCCGCCGCCGCGGCAGAGCAAGGATCCGACCATCCGCTGGCCCAAGCAGTCCTGCGGCGCGCGGCGCACCTCACCGTCGCGGCGCCGACAGGTTTCGAAAGCCTCGACGGCATGGGCGCGCGCGCAGAGACCTCCGGCGGAACGGTGTTCCTCGGCAACCGGCTGCTGATGGATACGCAAAAGCTGGCACTCGGTCCCCTGGAAGCCGAAGCCACCCGCCTTCAAGGAGACGGCCGCACCGTTGTCCACGTGTCGCAGGCCGCTCGCGTGATCGGCCTCATCGCCATCGCCGACGCGATCAGGCCAACGTCCAAGGCGGCGGTAGCGAAGTTGCGCGAACGCGGCATCGAGGTGGTGATGCTGACCGGCGACAACCTGGCCACCGCAAAGCGCATCGCCGCCGATCTCGGCATCGATAGTGTGTTGGCCGACGTGTTGCCGGCCCAGAAGGCCGAGAAGGTGAAGGAACTGCAAGCCACGGGCAAGAAGGTGGGGATGGTGGGCGATGGCGTCAACGACGCGCCGGCACTGACCCAGGCGAACGTCGGATTTGCGATCGGCGCCGGCACCGATGTGGCGATGGAAAGCGCGGATGTTGTGCTCATGAAAAGCGACCCGTATGACATCGTCGACGCGCTCGAACTGTCGCGCGTGACGCTGCGAAAGATGCACCAGAATCTTTGGTGGGCCGTCGGCTACAACGTGATCGCGTTCCCGCTCGCGGCAGGCGTGTTCTACCCATTCGTGCTGAGCCCGGAAGTAGCGGCGCTGTCGATGTCCGGCAGTACCCTCGTGGTGGCGATCAATGCGCTGATGCTGAAGCGCACCAAGCTGGCCGGAGGCAAGAGCGCACAAACATCCGATGCACCGGTAGCCGTGCCGCCGGTTCCGTCGGCAGCCACGGCATGATCGGCCCTTTCACAGGCGAGACCTGAATGTGCTTCTCGGCCACGGCGAGCTTCTCGGCGGGTGTCGTTTTACTCGGGCTCGGCACACTGACGCTGAAGTCGGCGAAGCGTCCGCGTGAATTGCCGTTCGCTGCGATCCCGCTGCTGTTTGCAATCCAGCAACTGAGCGAAGGCGTGGTCTGGTTGACGTTTCAGCATGAGGCGCCGCGGGTCAATACAGTCATGACCCATGTTTATTCCTTCTTTTCCCATGTGCTGTGGCCGGCTTACGTGCCCATCGCTGTATTTCTGATCGAACCGCCGGGGCAGCGCAGGCATGCGCTGCTCGCGTTCGTCGCGGCCGGCATCGCGGTGGGCGCCTACCTTCTTTACATCCTGGTTGCTTTTCCGATCGCCTCGCGGCCGACGGGTCAGCACATCGAGTACGTCTCGCCGCATTTCTTTGCTGCAGTGGTGATGACACTGTATCTGCTGTCGACCACGGTCAGCCCGATCCTGTCCACGCACCGAATGGTGAAGGCCTTCGGTGTTCTGGCAATCTTGTCCTTTGGCGCGGTCTACTACTTCTATGCGACCTGGTTCATCTCGGTGTGGTGCTTTTTCGCCGCGCTGCTGAGCGCCGTTGTCTACCTTCACTTTGTAGTGCGCGGCGCTGAACCCAACGCCCTGCGCCACATCGTCCCGCGGGTCAGTGAGGATGCGCCTAAATGAGCAATGCACTGGCGCCTTCTGGAAACTTGCCCCGTGCCACGATGGCTGCGCTAATGCTCGCGGTCTTTGTGGTGTCGATCGGCTATGGCGTGGCGCTTCCGCTTCTGCCCGACCTGATCGAGCGGCTGTTGGGAGCCGGAGTTGAGCCTGCGCAGGTTTCGCGCCACACGGGACTTCTGACCGCTACCTACACTCTTGCACTTTTTCTGTTTGCGCCGATTTGGGGCCGACTATCCGATCGACGCGGCCCGCGTGGCGCGCTGCTGGCCGGGCTCCTCGGCTTTGGCGCAACCATGCTGGTCTTCTCTTTCGTCGAGAGTCTTGCCGCGGTTTACGCCGAAGGTTTCTTGAGCGGCATGTTCGCCGCCGCGGTGACGCCGGTGGTTGCGGCGGTGATCGGCAACGCCACGAACACCGAACAAGGGCGCGCCCGCCGGTTCGCGTTTGTCAGCATGTCCGGCATTTCCGGCTTCCTGCTCGGTCCGATGGTGGGGGTGCTGGTTACACGCTGGGCATCGGCAACTCTCACCCTTGACCTGCCGGCCGGATCAGTCGCGATTCCGTTCGCGGCCACTGCACTGCTCGCTTTTTTCGTTGCCTGCGTCGTGGCGTTTGCCGTGCCGGGCGGCAAAGGCGAAGACCGGTCTCGGAATGGCACGGGCAGCTCGGACCAAAAGCCGGCATGGCTCATGCCGAAACTGCTGATGCTCACTTTTATTGTCGCGGCGGGCGTCGGCGCCTTCGAGGTTGGACTCGCATTGCGCGGCAAGCAGGAGCTTGGCCTGACGCCGACCCAGATTGCGTTGATGTTCACCGAGTGCAGCCTGGTCATGTTTATGGTGCAGGCAATCGTGTTCTCGCCGCGCTTCAAGCCGGCCGCGACGCGCTGGCTGATCACGCCCGCGCTCGCTGTGCTCGCGGCCGGATTGTTTCTGGTGCCGCGTGCGTCTGATTTTTCAATGGTGCTGGTCGTGATCGGTGCGGTCGCAGCCAGCGCCGGCATCCTCTCGCCGATCCTGACCTACTGGATTTCCACCAAGGCCGGCAGCGCCCAGGGCTGGCAGCTCGGCAAACAGACGGCGGCCGCCAGCCTTGGCGTAACCGTGGGCTCGGCGGCGGGTGGACTCCTCTACAATATCGCCGCCCTGCCGGGGGCTTCGTTCATTCTCACGGCGGGTCTCGCCATGCTGGGCTTCCTGTTAAGTCTCGGCTTGCCGCGTTTGCTTAGTTTCCCCAATTCACCCTCGCATCCGGTGCCGGCATGAACGAACCCAATTGCATGCGGTGGCTTCGTCTCGCACCGGCCTTCGCCTTTCGCCCCGGTCGTCTTCCCGTTCCATCGTGCAACCCTGCGTCAATGAAGGAGTAACCATGTTCAAGCACATTCTGATTTCCACCGACGGTTCGCCCCTCGCCAACAAGGCCGCCAAGGCAGGCATCGCACTCGCAAAAGCGTTGCGCGCCAAGGTGACCGCGTATACCGCGCTCGAAGATCTGTTGCCGTTTTTCACGGAAGGCTATGCGTTCGACCAAATGACGATGGACAAATTCGAAGCGGGCATCCGTGAGGTAGGCCGGAAGCGCGTCGACGCGATCGGCAAGATGGCCAAGGCGGCAGGCGTCCCGTTCGCGTCGGTGGTGACGTCCGCTCCCAGTATCTATGAGGGAATCATCGCAGCCGCGAAAAAACAGAAGTGCGACGTGATTTTCATGGCCTCGCACGGTCGCCGCGGCCTGACCAAGCTGGTCATGGGCAGCGTCACCCAGAACGTCCTCACTCACTCAAGGATACCGGTAGTGGTGTACCGCTGAATCAGGCAGCGTCAGTGACACGGCCAAATTATGGGCTGCAACCCTGGGTGTCCGCTATGAATCGCAGTCATGAAGCGGAGCGAAATGCACAC
>JANNGY010000086.1:0-2563 GCA_031404095.1 Betaproteobacteria bacterium
GAAGACGACACGGCGGGTGGGTTGATGACAACGGAGTTTGTCACGCTGACACCTGAACTGACGGTTGGCGACGCCCTCGCGCGGCTGCGCGAAATGGCCGAAACGCCAAACATGATCTATTACCTTTATGTTGTCGAAAAAGTTGATTCATGGAAACTGAAAGGTGTTATCGCGCTCAGAAGTCTGATCCTGGCCGAACCCAACGCGCCGCTTGCAGATGTTATGCGCGACGATTTTCAGACCGCGCATCCGGACGATTCGGCGCAGGACGTCGCCCAAAAGGTTGCCGAATACAATCTGCTTGCGTTGCCGGTAGTAGATGAAGTTGGTGACATCCTCGGAATCGTCACCGTGGATGACGCAATGGAGATTCTGCTGCCGAAAGGTTGGCGCCAACGCCTTCCGAGATTGTTTGGATAGTCCTGTTTTTCAAGTTTGGAACCTGAGATCTGAGATTTAAGATGGACGGAGACCCTCCAGATGGCCGAACCCCGCACAGCGGTACGAACCGCCGGGCGTCGCTTGCTGCGGCGTGGCGCTCGCGGTGTGCGACAAACTATCGCTCGACGCAAGGGACTCCTCGCCTATCTTGCGATCCTCGGCCCGGGCATGATCGCCGCGAATGCCGGCAATGATGCCGGCGGCATCGCGACTTACGCCTCGGTGGGCGCGACGCACGGCTACAGGCTTCTTTGGGCATTCATTCCAATCACAATCAGTCTGGCGATAGTCCAGGAAATGTGCGCGCGGATGGGCGCCGTAACGGGCAAAGGCCTTGCCGATTTGATCCGCGAGAAGTTCGGAGTTCGCTGGACGGCACTGGTCATGCTCGCACTGTTCATAGCCAACGGCGGCGTAACCGTTTCTGAATTCGCGGGCATCGCGGCGGCTACCGAAATTCTAGGTGTTCCACGATACGTATCTGTGCCGTTAGCCGCAGCGACTATCTGGTGGTTGGTCGTCAAAGGTTCGTACAAGCGAGTCGAGCGTGTTTTTCTGATCATGTCGCTGGTCTTTATCGGCTACATTATTTCGGCGTTTCTGGCACATCCTTCCTGGGGCGAAGTCGCGCGTGGTTTTATCAAGCCGAGTTTCAGTCTCGATTCCGTTTATCTCTTTACCTTGATCGCAGTCATCGGAACTACAATTTCGCCTTACATGCAGGTCTTCGTTCAGTCTTCCGTTGTGGAGAAAGGAACGACTACGGAAGATTATCGAATGACGCGAACAGACGTGTACGTCGGAACTCTGTTTGCAATGGCCATTGCCTTCTTTATAGTCATCTCGACCGCGGCAACATTACACAAGTATGGAATTCAAATAGACAGCGCCGAACATGCTGCACGCGCATTGGAGCCTCTGGCGGGACGTTACGCGGGAGTGTTGTTTGCGATCGGGTTGTTCGGTGCATCGATGCTCGCTGCGGGTGTGCTGCCGTTGGCTACGGCATATTCAATCAGCGAGGCGCTCGGATTTGAGAAAGGCGTGTCGAGGAACTTTCGCGAGGCGCCGATCTTTCTTGGCATCTTTACGTTTCTGGTCGTCGTTGGCGCTTTAATAGCAATGATTCCGGGCTTGCCGTTGTTTCGAGTTCTGCTTGTGACCCAAGTTATCAATGGGCTTCTCTTGCCTGTGATCCTTATCGCTATTCTGCGGCTCGTAAATAATCGCGAATTGATGGGCGCATATGTTAACGGAACGGCTTACAACATTGCGGCGTGGATGACTACGATCATCGTCTCAGGATTGTCACTGTTACTGATTCTTACAACGGTCTTTCCAAACATTTTTTGAATAAGTTAATCGCCCAGTCCAATCGCAGTTGAGAAGGTGTAGTGAACCCCTGAAATGAAACAAAAAGTTAAGGCAGTATTTGTTGAGAAAGTGATGCTCAGCCTGACCCAACCGCAAGCTGGGAAGGGTGGCAAGCCGAGTGGAGCGAAGCGGAACGAGGCGCGACCCCGCCGCAACGTGGGAAATAGGCTGGGCTTGATTTGGTATTTCAATCTTGATTTGAAGTGTAACTTGAGGCGGGGTCGCACTGCGGCTCGCGTTGCTCGCTCGCGTTTGCCACCCTTCCCAGCTTGCGGTTTGGCTATGTTGGCCGCTTGGATTCCAACTGTCTATTTACCACATCTGCGCCGCCACCTGCTCGACATAACGGCGCAGGATGGGGGACAGGTAGGCATCCACCACCGTCGTGTCGCCGCGCGACACCAGCTTCATCAGCGGGCTGACTTCGTGGCTGGCGCTGACCTGCGTGAAGCCGAGCTCGCGCGCCAGCGCCGCCGCCGCCTGTTCATGTGCGGTATAGCGGTAGCCATGCATGAAGACGATGGCCACTGCGCGGATGCCGGCGTCGAAGGCGGCCCACAGCCGTTCGCGCAGGTGTGCCAGGTCCAGCGGCTGCAGCACCTCGCCCTGCGCGGTCACACGCTCCTGCGCTTCCACCACCCGTTCATACAGCAGTTCGGGCCGTGTGCAAGGCAGGTTGTAGGGGGTTCAGAACTGGTGTGAACTAGGGTCGAAAAGGGGTGTAGACGGAGAAAGTTGAAAGCATGCA
>JANNGY010000087.1:0-14696 GCA_031404095.1 Betaproteobacteria bacterium
GCACCTGACCATCCTGCTCGAGAATATGCGCCGCGAGGGATATGAACTGGCGGTCGGCAAGCCGCGTGTGGTGATGAAAGAGATCAACGGCGAACAGTGCGAGCCCTACGAAATGCTGACAGTAGACGTCGAAGACACCAATCAGGGCGCCGTCATGGAAGCGCTGGGCCAGCGTCGTGCCGACCTGCTCGACATGGTGCCGGACGGACGCGGCCGCGTACGGCTTGATTACCGCATTCCGGCGCGCGGACTGATCGGCTTTCAGACCGATTTCATGAACATGACGCGCGGCACCGGCATCAAGAGCCATGTTTTTGACGAGTACGCGCCGCTGCGCGGTGATTTGCCGTCGCGCCGCAATGGTGTGTTGATCTCCGGCGAACAAGGTGAAGCAGTGGCCTATGCGCTGTGGAAATTGCAGGAGCGCGGCCGTATGTTCGTCACGCCGGGCGAGCGCCTGTACAACGGCATGGTCATCGGCATCCACAGCCGCGACAACGATCTGGTGGTCAATCCCATCAAGGGCAAGCAGTTGACCAACGTGCGTGCGTCGGGCACGGATGAAGCGGTCGCACTGGTCCCGGCCATGCAGTTATCGCTGGAAAGTGCGATCGAATTTATCGACGATGATGAATTGGTGGAAATCACGCCCAAGAATATTCGCATCCGCAAGCGTTTTCTGCTGGAACACGAACGCAAGCGTGCGAGCCGCGAAGCGGCGTAAATGAGCGCGTAAATGCCCGAAGGCACACTTATCGTGGTGATGTTGCTCGCGATCAATGTGCTGGTCATGCTGGTGCTGGCGTGGATGGCTTTTGCCGAGCGCCGGCAGTTGCGCGAATTACCGCAACAGTTTGGCGCCGAACAGGAGACCCGCCATCGCGCGATGCTGAGCGATCTCGCTGACGGTCTTGCCAAGCAGGGTGATCGCATTGCGGGCAGCCAGAACGATGCCTCGGAACGATTGCGCCATGCGTTCTCCGCGCTGCAACTTGAGCAGGCAAAAAACCTTGCCGACAATCGCGGTGAACTCATCACGCAACTCGCCGCGCTGAAACTCGAGCTTCAGCAGGGGCAGGATGCCCTCAAGACTGCCATGCTTGGCGGTACGCTCGAAAAGCTGGCCGAGCAGAGTCTCGCGCAGCAGGAGAAAATCGAATCGACCATGCGCATGGTGACCGCACAGATCACCGCGACCATCGACGGGCTGACCAAAACGACCGACACGCGCCTGGCTGAAATCGGCGGCAAGGTCAGCGAACGCCTGGATGAAGGGTTCAAGAAGACCAATGAGACGTTCACCAACGTCATGGCACGGCTGGCGACCATCGATGAAGCACAGAAAAAGCTCGATGGGCTGACAACTAACGTCGTCAGCCTGCAGCAGTTGTTGGGCGACAAGCGCTCGCGGGGTGCGCTGGGCGAGCGGCAATTGGAAGACATCATCAAGAACGCGCTACCCGAGTCTGTGTATGAGTTCCAGTACACCTTTGCGAGCGGCAAGGTACGGGCCGACTGTGTATTGAAGCTTCCGGCACCGACCGGCATGATCGCGGTCGATTCCAAGTTCCCGCTGGAAAGCTACGAACGTATGTTCGTCGAAGGCGCGGAGCGCGTGTCGGCCGCCGTCTTCAAGTCGAGTGTCAGAAAACATATTGATGACATTTCCGGCAAGTACATTGTGCCGGGCGAAACGGGCGACGGCGCCGTGATGTTCATTCCGGCGGAGGCGGTATTTGCCGAGATTCACGGCAATCATCGCGACCTCATTGACTATGCCGCCGCACGCCGCGTCTGGCTGGTTTCGCCGACGACGCTGATGGCGGTCCTCAATACCGCTCGGGTTGTCCTGAAGGATGTCGAGACACGCAAGCAGATTCACATCATCCAGGATGAACTCGGCAAACTAGGCGCGGATTTCGGACGTTTTCAGGCGCGAATGGACGATCTGGCTAAACATATCGGGCAGGCCAACAAGGACGTGGAACAGGTCCACATTTCCAGCCGCAAGATCAGCGAGCGCTTCCAGAAGATCGAAAAAGCCGAACTCGATGCGCCGGCCGAAATCAGCGTGGCGGCGCCAGCGGAACTGCCGCCTGTCTTGACGGTGGTCAAGCCGGGCGATTGAAATGCACCGGAAGTTTGCCGGCACGACTGCCTGACTCACGGGCGGTGGCGTTGCAGGCAAATCCCTTGTGACTCGCGTGCAAGCAATTGTCGCTGCGCCTGACGTAGAATGCCTTGCATGAAAACCATCGCGATCGCCGGCTACTCCGGCAGTGGCAAAACCACGCTGATCGAAAAAGTCATTCCCTGCCTGGTCTTGGAAGGCTTCAAGGTCTCGCTGATCAAGCATGCGCATCATGAGTTCGACATCGACCAGCCGGGCAAGGATTCGCACCGCCACCGTGCGGCGGGCGCCACCGAGGTCATGATCAGCTCAAGCAACCGCTGGGCGCTGATGCACGAATTGGGAGGCACGCCGGAAGCATCGCTGGAAGAGCAGCTGAAACACTTTTCGCCGTGCGATGTGGTGATCGTCGAGGGCTGGAAACACCAGGCCATGCCGAAGATTGAAGTGCATCGCAAGCTTGCCGACAAGCCATTGTTGTTCGTCAATGATCCGTCGGTGATTGCAGTGGCGACAGACGAATCTCTTGCCACCAGGTTGCCGCAATTCTCGCTCGATGACGCGGAAGGCGTGGCGCTTTTCATCATCCAGTACCTGGGCCTCCGCAAAGCGGCCATGCATGTGGTGAAGTGAGCCGGCCGTCATGATAAAGATCCTGTTTTTCGCGAGTTTGCGTGAATCCCTGAGGATAGCCGAGGAATCCGTGCCTCTGCCGGTACCGCCGGACGTTGCAACGTTGATCGGTGAACTGCGCGCGCGCGGCAAAGCCTGGGATGCGGCCCTGGGTGCCGGGAAACGCTGGCGAGTGGCGGTGAATCAGGAAATGGCGACCGTCGATACGGTGCTGCACGCGGGCGATGAAGTGGCGATATTTCCGCCGGTGACGGGTGGGTGACCTGCTTTTTTTCCCGGATTCGGGTGACGAATGGGGTGAGGACGATGCCGACCATACGCGTGCAAGTTGAGGATTTTGATGCTGGCGCGGAAGCTGCCGAATTGCGGAAGGGAAACGCGAAAATCGGTGCGATTGCATCCTTTGTCGGGCTGGTGCGGGACCGCAGCGATACCGGCGCGGTATCGACACTCACGCTCGAGCATTACCCCGGCATGACGCAGAGGGCGCTGTCCTCCATCGTCGCGCAGGCGGAGGCGCGCTGGAACATCGTCGATTGCACCGTCATTCACCGCGTCGGCGAACTCAGTCCTGCGGACCAGATCGTGCTGGTCATTGTCGCCAGCGGTCACCGTGCCGATGCATTCGAGGCCTGCGCATTCATCATGGACTATCTGAAGTCGCGCGCGCCATTCTGGAAAAAAGAACATACCCCGGAGGGAGACCGCTGGGTGGACGCTCGTGACAGCGACGAGGTGGCGGTGGCGCGCTGGCAGAGCGGCAAGTGACCGCAGCCTATTCGCGTGTTTCGCGCCAATAGATGTACTTCAGCGTCGCGACGCCGCCCGCGATGATCGACAGCAGCGTCAGGATCGAGCCGATCGCCAGCGTTGACACGCCCGAGATGCCCTGGCCGATGGTGCAGCCAAGGGCTGTCACGCCGCCGAAGCCCATGAGCATGCCTCCGATGATGTGGTTGCGCGTGTCCGCGGTCGATACGAATCCTTCGAGGTGAAAGCTCCTCGTGACGAGCGCCCACGAGAGTGATCCCAGGACAATACCCAGCGCCGAGGCGATGCCGAAAGTCACGGCGAGCGACTTGTCTGTCCAGAGCAGGATGAGTTCGAGTCCATACGCGGTAGGTGCGACAAAGCTGAGCGATTCAAGGGTCTTCGAGTTGGTGCCCGCGAAAGCCTCTTCGAGCGTGTCCGGGTTCTCGCCGAAACCGAGGTGACCGGTGACGTACCAGCTGGCGACGATAAGCAGGCCAAGTACGATGGCCGAGATTACCTGCAAGAGATTGCGCCGGAAGCGCGCTTCCCGGAAGACGAAAAACATCAATGCCGCCGCCAGCACTCCGGCGGTCGCGATCATCGCGTTGCGCGCCCCCATGCCCGTGGCGAGCGCGACCACTTCAGCCAGGCTCTGCGATTTCATGCCTGTCGTGGCGAGGTTGACCGCCACCGGATCGAGCCAGGTTACCCGCCAGACCGCCGGGAGTCCCTTCATCGTTGCATATGCCGATATCGCGACGAACACTATTACTACCAGCGAGCGTATGCTGCCCGCGCCAATGCGCAGCAGGTTCTTGTTGGCGCAGCCGGAGGCCAGGCTCATGCCGATGCCGAACGCGATTCCGCCAACAATGGGCGAGAGGATGCCGAGCGTTGGGCGTAGGTAGAACGACTTGTCGAGATCAATGAGGCCGGCGAAGCGGAGCGCGGCCGCGCCGATGATCGCCACCGCGATCGCCAGAAGCCACATGCGCATCCGTCCCCAGTGCTGCATGTTGACGACGTCGGACAGCGCGCCCATGGTGCAGAAATTCGACTTGCTGGCGACCACACCGAACACAAACGCCAGGCCGAATCCCCACAGGACCACGGCTGTCGCCAGATTGCCGGTTGCCCCCATGGTTTCGCCTTTGAACGATTATTCGTGGCGCGCAGTCATGCCGCGCGCCACGGGGTCAGAACCGCATGCCGAAGGCCACGCCCAGTGAGTTTTGCGACATGCCGATTGTTTCGGTTCCGCCGGCATTGGGGATCGGGAACAGCGCGTTGAACAACGATGATCCGCTGACAGTCACCCTTGGCGCATGCATGTAGGCGACGCTCCACTCGGAACTCTTGTCGACAGCATAAGTGAAGCCCAGCGTGTAGTGATCCTGAACGACACCCGGCGCCAGAATATTAAAGGTGACATCGCGTGGTTCGATCGGATTGTCGGAACGGCCAAAACCGGCCCGCAGCGTGAGCGACTTGTCGACTGCATATTCGACGCCAAGCTTGATGACATCGACATCCTGCCAGCCGAAGCCCGGCCCGTTGTCCGAGCCCAGCGGCGCCTGGTTGTTGCTGCGGTTGGCAATCGACTTCACGCTGTTGTAGAGGATGCGCTTGTAGTCGAGCGCAAGAAAGAGTTCAGGGGTTGCTTGCAGGCCGGCACCGAGCGTGTAGCTGGCAGGCATGTCGAAGCCGCCCTGTTCCGCAAACAGGCCCTTGTACTTGTCGAACTCGCCCATCTTCATCTGCGAGGCATAGCTGGCGCCGACACGGAACGACTCATTCAATTTCCCGAGGTAGCCGATTCGCACGCCGTAGCCCGTCGAGCTGTCGTAGCCATTGTTGGTGAGGTTGGCGGGGCTGCCACTGAATTGGCTGAACGCCTGCAGGCCTTCCACCTTGAAGCGCTGGTAGCCGAATAGCGCCGATACGCCGAGAGCATGGCCGTCGGCAAACTTCCATGCCAATGTCGGCGCGATCAGCAATTGCGAAAGGTCGACACCCAATTTGCCCGATCCACAAAGCATGTTGGCGGGTCCGAACTGGAAAGAGGCGTTGGGGCACTGGAAGGACCCCTGCGGATAGTCGGTGTTCATGCCACCGTTGCCGTATACCGTAATCCCCAGCGAATAGTCGCTGGACATCATCCGGTTGTAGCCGAATTCCGGAATGAAGAAATTGGTACTGTCACTCTCCACTTTGCCGTTGAGTGGTGGAAGGGCAGCGCCGCTGCGCTCGGCGTCGCGTTCCGGGCTGAACCAGTCAAGCCCGGCATCGAACCGATTGCCGACGAATACCATCTGCGCAGGGTTATTGGCGCCGCCAAACGTGTCATCGGTACGCGTGACGCTGGCGCCTGCCATGCCTTTGGATTTGATGCCGTAGCCATGGGAGAAATAGCCATCTGTCGCCAGCGTGACCTGCGGGGCCAGGCAGCCGGCGGCGAGCAGGGCAAGAAAGAGTCTTGATTGTTTCATGGTGTTCCTTTCCGAGGGGAATGATGGGTCGCCGGTGACGGCGCGCGGTACATGAGTAGAGATGCGTGAGTCCTTGGCTAGATAAAGAGGCACACGTCGGTCTCGCCGGCGAATCCCATAAACATTGCGGCACCGCCATAGGTGACTTCGTCGATGAAATCGCTTTTGTTGAATTCGAACAGGTCAACCGTCATCTGGCAGGCGATAAACTTGACGTCCGCCTCCAGACAGAGGGCGCGAAGTTCTTCAAGCGAGGCAACGCCCTTCGACTTGAGCTTGTTCTTCATCATCATTGTCGCCATCGACTCCATGCCAGGCAGCACCTGGACGAGTACCGGCATGGGAACGGGCATCGGCATGGCCGGGTTGGCGAGCGGACTGATTTTGACGTCGGACAGATCCTTGCGCAGCAGCTGCAGGCCGTAAAACGTGAAGAAGATCTGCACCTCATAGCCGAGCGCAGCGGCGGTGGACGCAAGAATGAACGGCGGGTACGCCATGTCGAGCGTTCCCTTGGTGGCGATAAGCGCCATCTTTTTCGTAGCCATAAACTCTCCTATATTGTTTCCGGCCGGCGACAACCGCCGAACGCGCAGAACTTGCGGTGCAATGCCGCGGTCAGGCTTTTTTCATCAGGAACACGTACTTGCCGCCTTCCTCAGTCGAGGAGAGCAGCGTATTGCCGGTCTGTTCGGCGAAGGCCGCCATATCGGCGACCGACCCGCGGTCGGTCGATGTGATCTTCAGGACCTGCCCGGAGCCCATGTCGTTGAGCGCCTTCTTGGTCTTCACGATCGGCAATGGACAGGAAAGTCCCGACGCGTCGAATTCTTTATCAAAACTCATCTCACTTCTCCTTTGGCAAGGTTGCTGGCCGGCCAGGCCACGTCAATCAAGGCAGCTCTGTTTGTATCCATTCGCCTGCTGTGCATGAAGACTGCCGAACCAAATACATTGATATTCTTTACCTGCCTGATATTGCGCTGTCGCAGAACTTTTTTATTGACGCAAATCAGACGGGATTCAGTTGTCTGAAACGCGCGTCATGCGTACCCGTGATGCTCATGAACCCGACCGTGAGAACCGGCGGAAAGCACAACGGCGCATCGCGAATCGCAATACTCCCGTTTGACTTGCATTAGGCGGTCTGGGGATTCCTGCGTCTATTCCCGAGGTGAGTAATGACCCTATTACCCATGTGGGTAGGTTGCACCCCCGCTGCGGGTAGCAGCCAGGTTTTTGACATGCGGGCGAGTTGCGCGCAATGGTGCCAGGCGACTCAGCGCTGCGTCATAAGACGCCTTCGTCGGCTGGCTGCGCGAGGGGCCTACCAGAACGCCAGCAAGCGACCTTCGGCGACCTTTGATTCGAAGCGCTTGAGCGGACTGTTGCCCTTCTTGATGCAATCTCCGCTTCGGACGTCGAATTCCCACTGGTGTTTTGGGCAGGTCAATGTGCTGCCATTGAGGGCCAGATGCGGAATATTGGTGCTCTGATGCGGACAGCGGCTGTCGTACACCCGAAAGGATTCATTGCTGCGATAAATGAACAGGCCGCGCCCATCGCAGTCAACTCGTGTGACTTCGCCATCCTTGACGTCGCCAATGGCCAAAACGTCGTGCCACTGGCCGTTGCTCGCCAGTGCCTCCGGCGAGAATTCCGGGATATTCATGTCCAGGATAATATCCACCGCCCAAATGATCTTTGCCAGGCCCAGCGCCGGAAATGCCATCAGCAGCGCGTCGAGAATCTCCGCCGGCGTACTTCCCTCGCGCAGGGCGCGACCCAGATATTGGCGAAACCCGCGATCCGTTTGCGCATGGACTTTGGTGATGACGGAAATCAGGTTCCTGGTTTTGGGATCCAGATGCTTGCCGGCATCCTTGAGGAAGGCAAAGTAATGGCCCAACGCTTCCGGGCGGGCTTTCAGCAGGTAGTTCAGTGCGTCGCTCATCGTTGGTACCTTCTAGGTTGGACGTGCCCGCATGCCGCGAATCAAGGCGCCCAGCACGATTGCCGCGCCACCGACAAGGGCCGCGACCATGATCCAGAAACTGACTTGCCTGAGCAGTTTCGCGCTGCCCTCGGCGATGGGCGAAATCCAGCCCAACTCGGAAAGGTAAACGGGAATGATGAAGCCCCGCGATACCAGCACCATGACCATGATCGACCCCATGACGACCTTCACCATGAAGGGCTTTACATAGGTGGTCCCGATGGCACCCAACTGAATGCCAAAAAGCGAACCGGCAAGAATAATCATCGCAAGTCGCAGGTCGACGAATCCGCTCCATCCATATTTGATCGTTCCGCCCAGGCCCATGATGAACGCAATAACCAGTTCGGTGGCAGAGGCCATCATAGATGGCAGTCCGAGTACATAGTGCATGGCAGGCACGCCAATAAAGCCGCCGACGGCGATGGTGGCGGCCAGCATGCCGGTGGCGAACCCGATTGGCAGTGTGATGAGCCAGGGGATGTGCGCTTTCGCGCCGTGGGAGTAGAAGCGGGGACCAAGCCAGCGAATGCCATGCACCCACTTTGCGAGTCGTGCGGTAGGCTCCGCGTGTTCCGCGGCCCTGCGGCGATAAAGCGACCAGGCATCGTACATCACCCAGCTGCCAACGATGGCGAGCACGATCACGAATGCCACCGAGACGTACAGATTCGAGCCAACGTCACCGAACCTGGCCTTGATATCTTGCTGCAGGTTCGCGCCGTAAAGCATGCCGAATTCGGCAGACAGTCCCAGAATAATGCCGAGCTTCAGGTCAAGATGTCCATACTTGTGCCTTTTCCACGCGCCCACCAGCGCTTTCGGAAATTTATGGCAGATATTTGAAGCGACGGCGACGATGCCGGGAACGCCCATCGACATCATGGCCGGAGTCAATACGAATGCCCCGCCGGAACCGATAAAGCCGGAAACGAGTCCGCCGACGAAGCCGACGAACAGCAGGAACACGATATTCGCGACGGAAAGATCAATGAAATTGAGCGAGCTGGTATCCATCAATCGTCCTCATCGCGAGCGTTCGCCTTCACGCCAAGCGCATCCCAGAACAGGCTGGTGAACGCACCATGGAAGATCGAAAATACGAACGCAACAATGACCGGAAACAAGAAGCCCCAACCCCCGAGCTTGCACAGGCGAATGACTTCCTGCTCGTTGAAAAAGAGCAGCCCGTAGAGGGTCGCAACGATTAATCCAAGGGTAGTCAGCTTGATCCACTTCAAATTTGTCTCCTCACTTCACCGGATCACCAAAAGTTCGCTCGATGTGTTTTGCGAATCGTCATGGCCATGGACATACGCTGGTTGGCTGCTCAAGTGGGCCTCGTCTCGCCATTGGGAAGTCTGTCATGGCAAACAGGAAAAATCCGTGCATGGCACGATCGGCAGATCTCCGAATCCAGCTTGGCGTAGACGGGCTTGGTCCAATCTGACATGACCGGAAAGAAGTTGCGCTCTCCGATGTCCGCCAGTTTCCTTGACTTGCGGAGAAATTCGAAAATCTCCGCCTTGCACCGGTAGAAATACAAGCCACCCCCCATTTTTCGGCGGCGCCGCGCCTCCTGTGAAAGCATCTCGGCGCCCGCAGCATCGACAAAACTGATGCCACGCGCGACGACCAACACGGACTTTTGAAGGGGACTGCGCTCATCGATCCGCAGCAAACTGTCGCGCACATGATCTACCGCGCCGAAGAACAGTCCGCCATTGATGCGCACCATGCTCAACTGCGGACATTGCGGGTGATCTTCGGCGCTCACGAAGTGATAGGCGCCTTCCTGTTGCGCGGGCACGACTGACACGATGCCTGGGCGTGAGACACGATACAAGTAGATGGAAAGCGAGAGCAGAATGCCGAAGAAAACTCCCTTCTCGAGGTCGATCACCGTGCCCAACAGGGTTACCCACAAAATGACCGTTTCGCTGCGGCTGCTCCTGACGATGCCGGCGATGTGATGAAAGTCGATCAAACTCCAGGCAACCAGCATCAGGATACCCGCCATCGCCGCGGTCGGCAGATGGGAAGCCAGCGGCGCGACCAGAAACAATACCAGCAACAGGATGAACGCAGCGTACACCGTCGCCATGGGCGTCTGCGCGCCGGCAGCGTAGTTCACGCCGCTCCGATTGAATGACCCGCAGGAGGCGTAGCCGGAGAAAAAACTTCCTACCAGATTCGACAGGCCCTGACCGATGAACTCCTGATTGCCATTGATGCGCTGTTCCGATTTCGCCGCGATGGCGCGTGAAATGGAGACCGCCTCGGTCAGCGCCAGCATCGTGACCACCAGGGCTGGAAACATCACTTTGTGCAGGGTCGCGTATGAGAAGTCAGGCAGGACAAAAGGTGGCAGTTGCGCCGGCAGCGCGCCGACTGTCGTGACCTGTGAAATCTCCGCCCCGACCCACAGATCGATGAGGGTTGCCGCAATGCTGCCGACGACCATGGCGACGATCATGTAGGGTAGTTTGGGGACAATTCGTCTTGAGAGTATCCCCGTCGCAAGCGTGATGCAGGCAACAAACATGACGTATGGATTGATATTGCCGAATTGCCCAATGGTCTGTTCGATCACGACATGGAACGGTGCCCCGCGGTCAATATTGATGCCCAGGAAATTTTTCACCTGACTGGCCGCAATCAGCAGTGCGGCGCCCGCGGTGAAGCCGATGACCACGGTGTGCGAGATAAAGTTGACCAGCACGCCCATGCGCACCAACCCCAGGATCAACTGGAACAGGCCAGTCAGGAAGGTCAGTGTTAACACCATGCGGATGAATTCCGGCGAGCCGGGGACCGCGAATGGGCTGATGGCAGCGAACACGGCGATCGAAATGGCCGTGGTCGGTCCGGAGACGAGATGCCAGCTTGACCCGAACAGCGCCGCAATGATTGCCGGCAACATGGCTGCATACAGGCCATATTCCGGCGGCATGCCCGCAATCGTGGCGAATGCCACGCCTTGCGGAAGCACGATTAGTGCGCCGGTCAATCCGGCGATCAAATCGGCGCGGGTGGAATTGCGATCCACTCGATGACGCCACTGCATGAATGGCAGCAGGGTGTTCAGCCAGTGATTACGCGTGTGACGGATCATTTAAGCGGTGGCACAGCCTGTTAGGTTCGACCACAGACATTCTGCGGGCGCGGCAAAAAGTACGGATGCAAATCTGGGTCGAAGGCGCTTTCCGGGAGGCGACGGTTCAAACCGCCGGCTTTGCGGACGGTATTGGACTGTCAAGCAAGTTTCATTGTGCCTTGCGGATGGTAATGGCGCCACGGATCTGGCCAATGGCATAACCCGCGCCCTTGTCTTCAGGATACAGCTTGTGCAACTGCGCCATCACTGCCGGACTGAGTTTATCCGCTGCGCCATGGCAGGGAAGGCATATTTGCTGCACGGGCAGCGCGCGCATGTAACGGTACTCCTTGCCGTCCGACTTTGTCACCATCTCGGCTTTTTCCAGCGTGGCTGGGCTTTCGCCGGCAGCGGCGCGCCGGTCAAAGTCCTCCAGCGCCGCCCGTTCCCAGGCATCGGGAACCGCTTTCGGATTGCGGTTGCGCAGGCTGACGCGCCGGATGGCCCAGCCGGACTGCGCGGAGACTTCCCCGGCAATCTGTGGCGCCTTTTCGCGACAAACGGCGATAGCTGCCTCTGGCCCGCCCTTGGCGACTTCTTCGTCAGTCAGTACCTGCAGCAATCTGGGTGGCAGGGTACCGGCGACTTTTCGTGCATCGGCTACCCAGGCTTCCTCTCCGGCGAGCGCGTGCAGGCTGGTAGTCACGACGATGGCAAGCAGGATTATTCGCACGGTAAATTTCCTTCAGGTGATGGCCGGGAAGTATCGATTGGTGAGGTGAAGATCACCAGGGGAGCAGAATGCAGCAGGCGACGTGCATTGACACATCCGTCACGCAGCCCGTGTTCGGCAAAGTCGAATCGACTGCGCTATTGCGAATCGTCACCGACATATCACCCATTGCACAAGAAATCCACGCCCGACTCCATACCCCCCATGGATAATCCGAATGGGTAGGTGGCTTTTTGACTTGCGTGGCTATAATAATTGCTGGTCTGCGCGCCGAAGCAGCGAGTTGCGTCACTTCCCGAATCGAGGTCAAGCCGTGAATGGGTTCTGTCGCGTTAACCGCTGATGAACGTGATTTTGGCGGAGGCGAATGCCTGTGACTCAATCTTGACGGATTTGCCCTGCTAATGCATAAAACTGATCGGCAAATGACAGCGCAACAGCTTTCACCGTCATCTGGCCTTTGCGGATCATGTGCATCCATTTGATTCCGGCCAACACACTTGCGGCCGCCAAAAAAGACTTGAAACCCAGCATCGGTTGCGTGATCCGTTTCACCGCGCGGTGGTCTTGCTCAACGATGTTGTTGAGGTATTTGACTTGTCGAACGATGATCGGCGGTTCGCCGCCGGCATTGATCTCATCAATGGCGGCCTTGTTGGCGCCGCTCTTGTCCATGGTGACCTTTTCAGGAATACCATTGGCTTGCATGGACTTGTCGAAAAAGCGCTTCGCCGCAGCCCTGTCGCGCTTGGTCGTCAGCAGAAAATCAACGGTCTTTCCCTGCTTATCCACAGCACGGTAGAGATATTTCCAGACACCCTTGACCTTGATGTATGTCTCATCCATGCGCCAGCTGCTACCGACAGCACGCTTGTGTTTGCGAGACGCCTTCTCGATGAGCGGCAAGAAGCGGATCGCCCATCGGTTGATCGACGAATAGTCCACCAATACGCCGCGCTCTTCCATCATCTCCTCAAGGTGTCGGTAACTCAGCGGGTAAACTACGTACCAGCGGATGCAGACTAGGATCACATCGATCGGGAAACGCATCCCTTTAAAGTTGAGCATGCCGATTCGTCCAGTGTTCGGGCGTTGCAGTCTACTCGATCGGGCCGTCGACGCTTTGGCTAATGCGACAGAACCCGACACCGCGCCTCTGCTGTTCGACGGCGACGCAATCGCGCAGGAAATCGGTCGCACCGCGGCCGAGCTGCTTTTCCTTGTGCACGATGATCGCGAGTCGGCGCTCGAGCGGCGGCAGCCCCGTATTCAGCTCGACCAAGGTGCCTGCGGCCAGATCTGCCGCCACGGCACGGCGCGATAGGCAACCCACTGCGGCACCAGTGGCCACCACGCGCTTAAGGGTTTCGGTGCTGCCCAGCTCGAAACCGATCTCGATGGTACCCAAGTGATCGAGCAGCCAGCGATCGCTCGCCTCGCGCGTGCCCGACCCGGGCTCGCGCACGGCCCAGCGCAGTGCGCGCAGACGTTCGGGGCCGACGCAGCGCGTGGCTGCCAACACATGCCCAGGTGCCGCGACGACGACCAGCTCGTCGGTGACCCAGGGCTGCACCGACAAGTCCGGGTGGGTTTGTGGCCCCTCGATGAAACCGACGTCGACATGGAACGACGCCACCGCAGCGATGACGCCGGCGGTATTGGCCACCGCGATATAAACGGGGCTCTGTGGGTGCGCGCGCTTCCAGCGCGCTACCAGGTCGGGCAGCAGCACTTCGCCGATGGTCAGACTGGCGGCCAAACGCAGTGGTGCCGCGTGTGCGCCAGTGAAGAGGTGCTCCAGATCGGCGGCCTGATCCAGCAGCGAAGCGGCCTTGGGCAGCAGAGCGCGCCCATTTTCGTTGAGCACCAAGCGCCGACGCACGCGGTCGAACAGCGGCGCGCCGACGGCGGCCTCAAGGTCGCCGATCGCCGCGCTGGCCGCCGACTGCGAGCGCGCCACCCGATCAGCGGCCGAACGCGTCGAGCCTGCCCTGACCGTGGCGACGAATACCTCGAGCTGGCGCAGATTCACCCGTAACCTTGCAGGAATGGTGTGCATGAATTGATCGTATTTTCCGGTCATTGTGACTTGTATTGTCCACTTTTTCTTTTGATACTGCTCGCCTATCATTTGTCGGCGCAGAGTCGTGCGCGTCCGATGTACCTCCGCCGCCAACCAGACACCGCGAGACTAAGCCAATGACCGACACGACACCGAGCGAACCGGCCGCGCCCCGCGTCGGCCGGTCGCATTGGCTGCACGCGCCGGGCCTGCACCGGATCTACACATGAAGCCGCTCGTTCGACCGCACGGTAGTGACTCGCTGGTGCCACTGCTGCTCGAAGGCGCTGCATTTGAAGCTGAACGGCTGCGTGCCGCGACGTTGCCCACTGTGCGCGTAAGTTCGCGCGAGCGCGGCGATATCGTGATGATGGGCATTGGCGGGTTCACGCCGCTGACTGGCTTCATGACCCAGGCGGACTGGCGTGGCGTGTGTGACAGCCCAGGCCCAACCACGGGGGCAATAAAAATCAACGCCGCCTTCCATGATACAATCCTTAAAATAAAACATACCGTTCTCAGTATTCCAAGGACTGACCGTATCGCCGGCATAAGCACGAAAATGACAATTGATAGCTTTGAGCCTTGTTGCCCGCATAGTCCTCAATGCCATCTGGTGCCCGCCGGTAGTGATCGCTTTTTTGCGCGTAACGGTATCAGCCGCGCAATCGATCACTTTACTTTCCTTTACATTGAAACCATAATCATTGGCAATGGTCAGGTTTTTCAATGTAATATCATTGCCATTCACGTTCATCGTAGCTACTCCCCAGTCATCAGGATGATCGCAACGCCATTCATC
>JANNGY010000088.1:0-3773 GCA_031404095.1 Betaproteobacteria bacterium
AGGCGATGCGGGCGTCGACTGGTACGTCGGCAACTGCCACAAGTGGCTGTGCGCGCCGAAAGGCTGCGGATTTATTGTCGCCACGCCGGCCGGCCAGGCCGACCTGCATCCGCCGGTGATTTCCAATTTTTTCGGCGAAGGATTCGATCAGGAGTTCGCCTGGACCGGCACAGGCGATCCCAGTGCGCGGCTGGCGGTGGCGGCGGCACTCGATTTCATCGAGGCGCTTGGTGTTGAGCGTTATCGCCGCGCGCTCTGCGAGCAGGCGCGCGCGGCATGCGAACACTTCGCAGCCGCCTGGGGCGTTGCGCCCGGCGCGCCGTCGCAGATGTTCGCGGGCATGGCGAGCTTGCCGCTGCCGATTGATGAGCCCGCCACGGCAGATTCAATTGTGCGCTGGCGCCGCAAACTGCTGGATGAATGCCAGATCGAAGTACCAGTGATCGCCATCGACGGCCGCCACTGGGTGCGTCTTTCGGCCCAGGTGTATAACGAGCTTTCGGATTACGAGGCGCTGGCGCGGGTGTTCTGATTCGGCAGTCAAATGTGCAGAGGCGCGCCAAAATTCTCCCTCCCCCGCGAAGGCGGGACGGCGGCTCGTTTGCGGTGATTTTCCAACCCAAAGCGCAAAAGCGTGCGCCGGCAGCCCGGCCGGTTTTCCCGACGCGCGATTTTGCATCCAGACCCACCCGAAAAATGGGTATGCTGGTATTTGCCTTCAGAATAGAGATGCCCATGTCCACTTCCGCCCCCGCCACCCCCGCCACCTCTGCCCCGCTCACCGATGCCGAGATCACCCACCTCGAGTTTCTCCTCGCCACGCCCGCGTTCGTCAAACAATCGATGGGCCTGGACGAAATCCAGGGCTATGTGTGTGCCGTCATCAGCGGACCGGCGCGCGTGACCGCGGCGCAGTGGCTGCCGGCGGTGCTGGGCAATCCCGACTACGAGAGCGCGGCGCAGGCACAGGAGATCAAGGACTTGTTGCTGCGTTTTCACGATGAAATAGCTGCCGATTTGAAAGCCGGTGAATCGCTGGGCCTGGTATTGAATCTTGCCGAGCCGGCCAAGGGCGAAGTCGAAAGCGACTACGACTACGCCGCCTGGTGCCAGGCCTATCTCGACGGCGTGGAATCCGCGGCGGTGCCGTGGGTCGAGGCGGGCGATGACGAGGAAATCAGCGATCTCCTGTTTCCGATCAGCCTGCTCGCCGGCGAGATCGATCCGAAGGCGCTAAAGCAGGTCAAGCCGCGCGAAATGGCCGACCTGCTGCAGGAATGCCGCGAGGATTTGCCGATGCTGGCAGTGGACATCTACAAGTATTTCCAGTCGCTGCGCGATCGGCCGAAAGTAACTCCCAAGCATCCGGGATCGGATTCGGTGAAGCCGGCATCGGGGAAAAAGAAATTGCACTGAGGAATCGTATATTCCAATTCCCGACCACTAAAAATTATCGCTGTCATTCCCGCGTCATGCGGGAATCCATTTTTTGCGGCGAAAAATAGTTCCCCGCTCGGCGCAACCCTTGTGGTTGTTCGCGGGAATGACGGGAATTATTCCCCAAGTGAAATAGAAGTCGAATTTGCAACGCGCCCGCGACCGCCAAAGTTACCATGCTCATCTGCCAGATCAGTGACCTGCATATCAAGATCCCGGGCAAGCTCTCCTATCGGGTGGTCGATACCAGCGGTATGCTGAAACGCTGTGTGGAAAACATTCTCGCTCTGAAGCAGTCACCGGACATCGTCATCGCCACCGGCGACCTGACCGACGGCGGCCGTGCCGACGAATACGCACACCTTCGCGAGCTGCTGACATCGTTGCCCATGCCGGTCTACCTGATTCCCGGCAATCACGATCATCGCGAAAACATGGTCGCCGCGTTTCCCGATCACCGCTATCTCACGCAGGCCCCGCCGTTCATCCAGTACGCGATTGAGGATTGGCCGGTGCGCATTCTCGCCATCGATACGGTCATCGCGGAAGAAAGCGGTGGCGAGCTTTGCGAAAAGCGCCTGGGCTGGCTGGCGCGCAAACTGGCGGAGGCACCCACGCGGCCGACCATCATCATCATGCATCATCCGCCCTTCAAGACCTTCATCGGCCACATGGACGAGATCGGCCTCGATAAAGTCAACGGCGCCGACGGCCTCAAGGCCATCGTCGAACGTCACCCGCAGATCGAGCGCATTCTCTGCGGCCACTTGCACCGGCCGATCCAGGTGCGCTGGGCCGGCACCCTGGCATCCACCTCGCCGAGCCCTGCGCATCAGGTCGCGCTCGACCTCTCCGCCGATGCGCCATCGCAGTTTGTGATGGAGCCGCCGGCTTACCAGCTCCACCAATGGCATCCCGAAACCGGTCTCGTTTCGCATATCGCGTATGTCGGCAAGTTCGACGGACCGTATCCGTTCTACGATGGGGCGGGCTGATCGATTAGGTCGGACGTACTGTGCAACACCCACCACCGCAGGTAGGTTCACCATCGAGCTCCATACTGTAGGATGGAGCAGAGTTGTATTGCCTGAAGCGATAAACTCCAGCACTGGCGCGGTTCCCGGCAGGAAAAGGCCTGAAAAGCCGCGCCAGTACTAGGGTTTGTTCGACAGCGCGCGCATTCCCAACGGTATGAACAAAAAGAATCTTTCCGAAACCGATGTCTGCGACAAGTTCATCACGCCCGCATTGCAGGCCGTGGGCTGGGATGTGATCGAACAAATTTATCGCGAGTACACGTTGCGCCCCGGCCGCATGGTCGTGAAAGGCAAGACCGCGAGCCGCGATCAGAAGTCAGTGCTTCGTGCGGACTACGTGCTCTGCTTCAAGGCCAACATTCCCATCGCCGTCATCGAAGCAAAGGATAACAATCACGCCGTGGGCGCAGGCATGGCGCAGGCGATCAACTACGCCGAACTACTCGAAGTACCCTTCGCTTTTTCCAGCAATGGAGACGGTTTTTATCTTCCGCGATCGCACCATGAGCGGCGACATTTTGGAGCAAACCATTGCCCTCGATAAATTTCCCACGCCGTTCTGGCTGTGGGAACGCCTGTGCGAATGGAAAGGCTGGAACGCCGAAGTCCGCAGCATCACCGAATACCCGTATTCACCAAGCAGAACACCGCGCTACTACCAGATCAACGCCATCAACCGCGCGGTCGAAGCGATTGCCAAAGGCCAGAATCGCATCTTGCTGGTAATGGCGACCGGCACCGGTAAAACCTATACCGCATTCCAGATCATCTGGCGGCTCTGGAAATCCGGCGCAAAGAAGCGAATCCTTTACCTTGCCGACCGAAACATCCTGATCGACCAGACCATGGTCAACGACTTCCGCCCCTTCAAGGGCGCGATGGCCAAGCTGAGCCCGAACGCGAAAGGCATTGAACGGGTCGATGGCGGCACCGGTAAGCACTTCATCGAGGAACTGGATGTCGCCGTCAACAAGAGCACCAAGCTCGTCGACAAATCCTACGAAATATATCTCTCGCTCTATCAGGCCGTATCCGGCACCGAGGAAGAACAGAACATTTACAAGCAGTTTTCGCCGGACTTCTTCGATCTGATCATCGTCGACGAGTGCCATCGCGGTAGCGCCGATGAAGATTCCGCTTGGCGCGAAATCCTGACTTACTTCAAATCTGCCACGCAGATCGGCCTCACCGCCACGCCGAAAGAAACCCGCGATATTTCCAACATCGAGTACTTTGGCGAACCGATTTACCTGTACTCATTGCGGCAAGGCATTGAGGACGGCTATCTCGCGCCGTACA
>JANNGY010000089.1:0-2431 GCA_031404095.1 Betaproteobacteria bacterium
CCGGAAATGGGTAAACTCATGGGCATCTCGCCTCATACCGTCACCAGTCATGTCAAGAAAATCTATCGCAAGCTGGCGGTGCATTCACGCGGCGAAGCGGTATTCGAAGCCAATCGCATGGGGCTCATCCGCACACTTTGATTTGCAGCGAAACGTGTGGCTCGTGGCTATGATGGCGGCGCGCGCGATGGCGCGGCTATTCGCGGTCGCAGGCCTGGCGGGCGCGGCAGGCTTCGCCCAGGCGGCGAATCCTGTTGAGATTCCGGTTATCGAATTCAGTCGCGCGGAATTTGCGCACATTCCCAGCCGCGAGCCGGCAACATCCCCGCCGCCGCCGACGGGAGCCGTCTGGCAGGATGTCGAATTGCCGGACAGCTGGCGGCGCGCGCAGCGCCCGCGCACCAATCACGGCTGGTACCGGCTGTATTTCGACGCCGATACGGCCCACACCGCGCCTCGTGCCGTGTACATCCCCCGCATCACCAACAATGTCGAGCTGTTTCTGAACGGCTCTTCCTTCGGCGTCAGCGGCCGCCTCGGTGACGATCCCGAGTCGGCGTGGAATTTTGCGCAATTCTTTCCGTTGCCGACCGGAATGTTGAAAACCGGCAAAAACGAACTGTTGATTCGCCTTCATCCCGATGGCAAGGCCAGGGCCGGCATTTCGCGGGTGCACGTCGGCGACGCCTTACTCTTGCGGGAACGATATGCGTCACGCCACTTCATCCAGACCCTGGCGCCACAGTTCATCACCGGCCTGCTCGGACTGGTGGCGATGTTCTCGCTGTCGATCTGGTGGAAGCGGCGCGATGAATCGATGTTCGGATTCTTCGCGCTCATGCTGCTGGTGGCGATCCTGCGCCTGGTTCACTACTACTTGCGCAGCGAGCCGCTGTGGTTCGCGCTGCTGGCGGTGCCGTCAATCTGCTGGCTGACCGTGCTGCAGGTGCAGTTTGCCTTGCGCTTTGCCGGGCAACCGATGCCGCGTTTCGAACGCATGCTCATCGGCTTCGCGACAGCGTCGACGTTATTGCTGTTCATCGCCGCGCCGCTCGGCTGGTACGGACCGGTCACCTTGCTGGTATATGCCGTATTCGCGGTGCTGTCGCTGGTGATCCTGGTAGTGTTGTCGCGCAGCCTGCTGCGCAATGCGACGGTGGAAAACGTCCTGATGATGAGCGCGATCACGATAAACGTCGCGCTCGGCGTGCACGACTTTCTCAACTTTCAGGAATGGCTCGACTTCGACAGCCTTTACCTGTTGCCGCTGGGGCTGCCGCTGCTGATGCTGGCGGTCGGCGCGTTGCTGGTCAAGCGCTTCGTGGCAACGCTCGGCGGCTACGAAAAACTCAATTCGGAACTGGTGAATCTGGTCGCGGAAAGCGAACGCGAACTGACGCTCAGCTATGAGAAATTGCGTAATCTCGACCAGCAGCGCGCCACTGCCGAAGAAAGGCAGCGGCTGATGCGCGACATGCACGACGGCATCGGCTCGCACCTGATGTCGACGCTCGCGCTGTCGCGCCTGGGAACCCTGTCGCAACACGACATGCAGGAAATACTCGCCGATTGCATCGACGAACTGAAGATCACCATCGATTCACTGGAACCGGTCGAGAGCGATCTGCTGGTGGTGCTGGGCAATCTGCGTTACCGGCTGGAGCCGCGCCTGAATATCGCCGGGATTGAACTCGAGTGGGCGGTCAACGACTTGCCACCCCTCGCCTACCTCGATCCGGAAAACACCCGCAGCATCCTGCGTATCGTGCAGGAGGCCTTCACCAATACGCTGAAACATGCGAAGGCGAAACGCATCACCCTGTCGACCGGCGTGGACTACAACAATGCCCGCGTCTGGGTGAGGCTGACCGACGACGGCGTCGGATTCAGCCCCGGCCAGCAATCGGGGCGCGGCGTGGAGAACATGAAAAATCGCGCCGGCAAGCTCAATGGACAGGTGGAGGTGGTGCCGCTGAAGGGAGGCGGAACCTGTGTGAACCTCTATTTGCCGCTGGCGAAACTGGCGTGAGGAGCTCGACTGTCAGCGGAACTCATAAAGAACTCATATAGGGTCAGTGTCGCATTCATTCGCGAGGCTCATGATTTGACGCCGACCCCTCGGCACTGCGATGAAGTGCAATGGCAAGAGTGGTTGCCGGCTTGGGTAAGCGACAGCCACCCATGTCCGAATCCTGCCCGGGGGCGAAAAGCTGCCACCGAGGCTCAGCGCATGAGCTGACGGATGGATTTACACACGGACAGCAATTGCGGACTCCCCATGCGCCCGATGATCTGGCGGATGACTGAGGCCATCACCTGTTGCACGCCGGACCCCAGCTGCTCGAGCTCTTTCGGGCCGACATCACGCGCGCCGGATTGGGACCGCTCCCGCCAGTCGCCGCTGTGCGGGTCGAGCGGCTGCCCAACGCCT
>JANNGY010000090.1:0-2001 GCA_031404095.1 Betaproteobacteria bacterium
CGAAACACAAAGTGCTGGGGGTGGTGAATTTCCCGACCTTCTATCAGTCGATGGAGATGGCCCAGCACATCGTCAAGCTTGAGCCGACCGCGGTGGAACTGGTCGATCGCACCATGATCGACCTGTCGCGCAACAACCCCGCTTTTCGCCCGGTCATCGATGCCGCGCTCTTTGGCGAACCCGAGGCCGTGTTGCTGGTGGAATTCGCCGGCGACGAACTGGCACCGCTGGTGAAAAAGCTGGTCGACCTGGCCAATCTGATGGGCGATCTCGGCCTGCCGCAATCGGTGGTGAAGATGACCGATGCCGGCGCGCAAAAGGCGCTGTGGGAAGTGCGCAAGGCCGGTCTCAATATCATGATGTCGATGAAAGGCGACGGCAAGCCGGTGAGTTTCATTGAGGATTGCTGCGTGCCGCTGGAACACCTGGCCGAATACACCCGGCGGCTCACCGAGGTATTCGAGAAACACGGCACCAAAGGCACCTGGTATGCCCACGCCTCGGTCGGCACACTGCACGTGCGTCCGATACTCAATATGCGTGAAGACGGCGCCATCAAGATGCGCGCCATCGCCGAAGAGGCGGCCGAACTGGTGCGCGAATACAAGGGGGTCTATTCCGGCGAACACGGCGACGGCCTGGTGCGCAGCGAATGGATCGCGCCGTTCTTCGGTCCGCGTCTGACGGCGGCGCTGGGGGAAATCAAGAGCCTGTTCGACCCGAAAGGGTTGATGAATCCAGGCAAGATTGTCAGCCCGTCCAAGCAGGATGACCGGTCGCTGTTCCGCTATCCGCCGGGCTACGCGGCGAAACCATTCGACACGGCGCTGGACTGGTCGGAGTGGGGTGATGGGACGAGCGCCGACGCAAGCGGCGGCTTTGCACCGGCGGTCGAGATGTGCAACAACAACGGTCACTGCCGCAAGTTTGACGCCGGTACCATGTGCCCGAGCTACCGCGCCACCGGCGATGAACAGCATCTCACCCGTGGCCGCGCCAATACGCTGCGCCTGGCGCTGTCGGGTCAGCTTGGGCCGGACGGCTTGACCTCGGACGTGGTGAAGGAGGCGATGGATCTCTGCGTCAGTTGCAAGGGCTGCAAGCGCGAGTGTCCGACCGGCGTGGACATGGCGAAGATGAAGATCGAATTCCTTCACCAGTACAAACAGCGCCATGGCCACACGCTGCACGACAGGCTGGTGGCGTACCTGCCGCGCTATGCGCCATATGCCTGGATGTTCGGCTGGCTGCTGAATCTGCGTAACGTCATCCCGGGCGCCGCGTGGCTGGGCGAAATGACTACAGGGTTTTCGGCGAGGCGAAAGTTGCCGTTGTGGCGCCAGCCTTTGCTGTCATCGATCGGCGCCGCCAAATGGCAACGCGCCATGCGCAACGCCAAGGCGGAAAAGTCGGATGTCTATTTTGGCCCCGAGCGCGATGTGGTGCTATGGGTGGACACGTTCACCAATTACTTTGAGGGCCCAAGCAGCAATTTCCCCGGCAACACTGCCGACGCGGCATCGATCGTGCTGCACAAGGCCGGCTACAACGTCGACCTGATCGGTGGAGCGACCGGGGAGCGGCCGTTATGCTGTGGCCGCACTTTTCTTGCCACCGGCATGGTCGATGAGGCAAAGAAAGAGGCGCGCCGTACCATCGCCGCGCTGCGGCCGTATCTGGAGCGCGGCGTGCCAATCATCGGCCTCGAGCCGTCGTGCCTGCTGACACTGCGCGATGAATTCAAATCGATGTTGCCGGGCGACGAATCCGACCAGCTCGCAGCGAACGCTTTCCTGTTCGAGGAATTCCTGGTGCGCGAAAAGAACGCCGGGCGCTTTGATCCGGCCAGGCTGGACCTCAAGCCGATAGCATCCAAGCAAGCATTGCTGCACGGCCATTGTCACCAGAAGGCGTTCGGGGTGATGGATGCGGTCGAGGAGGTGCTGTCGTGGATTCCGGAATTGAAGGCGAGTACCGTTGAATCGAGTTGTTGCGGCATGG
>JANNGY010000091.1:0-1894 GCA_031404095.1 Betaproteobacteria bacterium
CGGGAACGACGATAAGGGAACTTCTATTAACACTGTCATTCCCGCGCACGCAGGAATCCAATTTTCGTAACGTATCGATGTGCGTAGAAAAATCGATCCCCGCGTGCGCGAGGATGACAAGTCTTTGAGGTTTCGAGAAGTTCCCATAAGTAAGCTCTAGCACTGGCGGGCCTCCCCAGCCATTTTGCCGCCAGGACCCTCGCCGAATGGCGTTCTACGCTGCTTGATGACGTCCAACGGCCTTTACGCGGCTTTCCCTCCCAAGTTCTGAGCCGATCGTTTGTCGTATGTGCGTGAGCGCACGGATGTTTGCGGTTGAGACCGCGACAATTCGTCATGGCTTCGAAATAGGCACCGATCGTGTGGTCTTCTACGATGCCGGCATGGCGTCGCGCATCACACCCCCTTCATTGTCAGCACCAAACAGGAAATTTCCGCTTGAAAGCCAATTACAAACTCGTTGCGCTGCTGGCGGGGGCCGCTTTACTGGTCGCGTTGGTGGTGGCGGCATCGTTCGGGGCTTTCTGGCAAATCGAGAGATCAGCCGAGGCACGCAAGCAGGCGAACGCCGTATTGAACCGCGCGGATGATTTGCTGTCGGCCATGAAAGATGCCGAGACTGGCGGGCGTGGCTATGTCTTGACGGGTGACGAAACTTTCCTGGCGCCGTACGTGGCGGTGCGCGATAAGGTCGTCGGCCAGTTGAAGGAATTGCGTCAATTGACTTCAATCGGGCCGTCCCAAAAACACCTTGACGCAGTGGGGCCATTGATCGATGCCAGATTGGCGCATTTGGTACGAATCATCGAACTTCGCCGCAACAATGACATGGCGGCGGCACTGGCGGGGGTCACCGGTGGCGAGGGCAATCGATTGATGGATTCCATTCGCGTCGAAATGGCTCGATTCATTGCGATCGAGGAAGGCGCGCGCAACCAGCACGATGCGGAGCTCCAGTCGAACCTGCGGCAGCTGTTTGCCGTCATCGTCGGAGCCAGCCTGCTGGCGCTGCTGTTTGCCATTTCGTTTGCCTACCTGGTTTATCGTGAGACGCAGCATCGTCTCAAGAGCCTCCTGCACATCGAAACCCGTGGCTTGCTCGCTGCGCAGGAAGCATTGAACCAGCAATTGCAGCATGTCAACACCACCCTGCAGATAAGCGAAGAAAAGCTTGCGGTGACACTTAATTCCATTGGCGACGCCGTGATTGCGACCGACGCCGAAGGCCGTGTGACGCTGCTGAATCCGCTTGCCGAACGGCTTACCGGTTGGAACCGGATTGAAGCGGGCGGCCGGCCGGTGGACGAAATTTTCAACATCATCAACGAGGAGACGCGACAGCCCTCGATTGTTCCGGTGAAGGAAACGCTGGCGCGAGGCACGCTGCAGGGGCTCGCCAACCATACGGTCCTGATTGCCCGCGACGGCAGCGAGTGCCATATCGCCGACAGCTGTGCGCCAATTCGCGACCGCGATGGCCATGTGGTGGGCGCGGTGCTCGTGTTCCGCGACGTGACCGAAAGCCGGCGTCTCGACATGGCGCTGTTGGACAAGAATGCGGAGCTGGAAAGCGCCCGTGCGGCGGCGGAAAGCGCCAACCTTGCCAAATCCGAGTTTCTGTCCAGCATGAGCCATGAATTGCGCACGCCGCTCAGCGCCATCCTGGGTTTTGCACAGTTGATGGAATCCGATTCGCCGCGGCCGACAGCCTCGCAGACAAAAAGTATCGATCAAATCCTCAAAGCCGGCTGGTACCTGCTGGACCTCATCAACGAAATTCTTGACCTGGCGATGATCGAATCGGGAAAACTCTCGCTGTCGTTGGAACCGGTCTCGCTGCCGGAAGTGATGAAAGAGTGCCAGGCGATGATCGAGCCGCAGGCGCAAAAGCGTG
>JANNGY010000092.1:0-2087 GCA_031404095.1 Betaproteobacteria bacterium
TGCCTGCAGCACGTCATGCCACTTTGAGCAAGGCGCCGTGACAACTGAAACCGGCGCCGAATGACGACATCCACCACCAACCTGCCGGCGCTTTGTCGGCGAGCGCCGCTTGCAGTACAAAATAGACGAACGCGCTACTCATGTTGCCGTACTCGTAGAGCATGTTTGCGCTGTAACGCAGGTCGGTGTCGCTCAAATCCAGCTTGTCCTGCAGCGCGATCAGGACATCGCGCCCACCCGCATGCATGATCCAGGCAGCAATATCGACCGGAGCCAGATTTGCTTCTGCGAGAACAATGTGGAGTACCTGGGCGGCGTGGTCGGCAGCCAGGCGCGGCACTGGCCGCGTCAGGACGTTGCGCAGCATACCGCCTTCGGTCTTGAACAACAGTGCATTGCGTTCGGCGGGATTGATCAGCGATCCATAGGAGATCCATTCGATGCTGCGATGATGCGGGTCCGGCAATCTCGACAGCACCGCCGCGCCGGCACCGTCGCCGAACAGGCAGGCGCTGATCAGCACGCCGGGGTCGTTGTCGAGGTACATCGCGGCGCTGCTGACCTCGACGCAGATCGACAGCACGTGCTCGCACTGCCCCGAGGCAAGCAACGCGTCGGCCAGCCGCCAGTTGGGCAATGCGGCCGCGCAGCCCTGTCCGACCAGGT
Source organism: Betaproteobacteria bacterium (assembly GCA_031404095.1). Classification (GTDB taxonomy): domain Bacteria; phylum Pseudomonadota; class Gammaproteobacteria; order Burkholderiales; family Usitatibacteraceae; genus UKL13-2. The sequence continues at coordinate 667 of JANNGY010000092.1, forward strand.
CGAAAGCGAGAATGTCGGCGCGTAGGCCAAGCCGTTCCACCACATAACTCGTGAGGCCGGGACACAGGTAGCCGGTACAGGTGCTGATCACCAATGCGTCGATCCTGCCCGCATCCAGTCCCGCCTTGTCGAGCGCTGCCCTGGCGGCCGTGGTGCCGAGCACAGGGGCATTGGCCAGGAAGCGGGCGTGCAACGTGTCAGGGTCAATCCGAAAAACTTCGCTCAGCGACTCCAGCGCCAGCGAACGGGTTTCGATGCCGTTGTCGCGGGTGAGTACCGTTTCGGCAATCATGTGCGAGCGGCGATCCAGTTTTTGGTACCACTCGGAATGTGTGAAGGCTTCCCAGCACTCGTTCTTGGTGTACCGGCGTGGCGGATTTGCCGTGCCCAGGCCATTGACGAACATCCGGACTCCCTTTTCGTTGAAGGCATTCGCATGAAAACCCGAGAAGGATCGGCAACAACAACGCGACGGTGAGACGGCCTTCAACGTCAAATTTGGTAGTTGCAGGTTGCCTGTGCTCCAGGTGTTTTCCAACAATTACGCAAGCAATTGACCGGTTCAAGACATCTTTTTCAGTGCGCACCTGGATTCGGTGTGCGGCACTGCTGCTATTTATAACCACGATCCCGGTCGAGTGGGTATTGAACTCGAAAAGATGCGAGGCCACTGTGCGCTAGCGAACAGTAAACAGCTCTACTGCGCTGAATACAAGCCATGCCATCGCCTGCATATTTCATGGGTGGGCTCAAACCAGTTGCCACGACTCACTCTGCTAGTCAACGATATCCTGGCTCTGTTGTTCATTCAAAATTGGATTCAGCGCCGACGCGATCGATGGATGAGGATGGACACATGGCAGCCCTGCGGGATGCCATGCGCCTGCCGTATCCGAGCCGCATGCCGGCGGCGAGTTGGTCGTTGCTGGACGGCGCCTTTTCCGCGTTCTTCGTCGGAAATAGCCCGCCATCTCCTCCTCGGTCGCGCGAAAAATCGCTCGCCCAACCACTCACCATCGAACGCGTTCCCATGAGAAATGCAGGCTGACGATTCCGCGGAGCACTTGGAACGGCGCGACGATTGAGGGTGGTGACGGCATCAGAAAAAGTTTTATAGACTACCGGACCGCCTTGCCCTTGGCCTCTTCATAACGCGCCAGGTTTTCCGCGTTCGGCGGATAGAGCCCCGGCAGCGCCGCGCCGTTGCCCACTTCCTGCATGATCCAGCTCTCCAGGCGCTCCTGTTCGGGCGCAGCAGCGACGATGTCATCCAGCAGCGCCGAGGGAATCAGCACCGCGCCGTCGTCATCGGCCACCACCACATCGTCCGGGAATACCGCCACCCCGCCGCAGCCGATCGGCTCCTGCCAATTGACGAAGGTGAGCCCGGCCACTGACGGTGGCGCGGCCGCCCCCTGGCA
>JANNGY010000093.1:0-1897 GCA_031404095.1 Betaproteobacteria bacterium
TACAGCGCCCGCGGTCAACTGATCGCGGCGACGGTTGGTGGCCAGCCGATCACCTATGCCTACGATGGCCTGGGACGGCGCGTCAGCCGCACAAATGGCAGCGGCACTTATCAATACCTTTATGGAGACCCCGCCAGCCATCTGGTCACCGCTGTGCGCGCGCCAGGCGGCGGGCTGACAACGCTTTATTACAATACAGCGGGCATGCTGATCGCACTGGAGCGCGGCGGGGCAAGGTACTACGTGGCCACCGACCAGGTAGGCACACCGAGAGTGGTCACCGACAATTCCGGCGCCGTGATCAAGATGCTTGAGGCCGACAGTTTCGGCAATGTGACGAGCGACAGCAACCCGGCTTTCGAACTGCCGATCGGTTATGCCGGTGGGCTGGCGGATTCCGCCAGCGGCCTGGTGCATTTCAGCTTCCGCGACTACGACCCGGCCGCAGGCCGCTGGACGGCGCGCGATCCGATATTGTTCGGTGGCGGGCAGGGCAATCTCTACGCGTACGTGAAAAACAGTCCTGTCGCCCATCGCGATCCATCGGGCCTGTTTTGCGTGAGCGTCACCGTGTATGAAGGTGTCGGCGGAGGAGTCGGGGTCTGTATCACCGACGAAGGCGCCTCGGTATGCGGCGAGATCGGATTTGGCGTGGGCGCAAGCGTTGGGGCGGACATCGGCGGGGATCTCGAAAAAACCGGCGCGCAACTGGTGGCCGAGGCATCGTATCAAATTGGCCCTGCGAAAATCGGCGCGGGACTTTCACTCGACGGCAGTGGCTGCCTGGGTGCGACGGGTAAGGGCCAGCTTGGACCGATCACGGCTGAAATAGATGGTTCGGGAGACCTTTCCAAGGCGGGACTGGATCTTGATATTGAGGGGTCGCCGAAAATCGGCGCGGGTGCGGAGGCCAAGATTGCCGCCAAAGGGTGCGTTCAAGGCAAGTTCTAGCGCGCAGTTTTCGCTGATGGTCAAGGCGCGTATCGACGGGAAGATACGGCATTGCCGGCACGCAGGAAATAATGGCGCATGGTTCTATCGTTCCGATTGTTCCCGTAACGCAAATGCCGGCCAGCCTCGAATGAGATTCGCGGGCAGTCAAGAGTGTCATTGCCCTGACGGGAAATGCAAGCCGATTGCGTTTCAGTGTGTGTAGGCTGCCTTGTCGATGCTTGTAATTCAGGTCCAGCCGAACAAACACAAGTACTGGCACGCTTTTCAAACCAGAACATAAGATCAGACACCATTGTTTTTCATATCAAAGGCGCTGTCGGGAATTGCGTTGTCATAGAAACCAGCAATGAAACGCAAGCACTGGCGAGGCGTTACAGGCATTTGTGCCTGCAGAGCCGCCCCGGTGCTTGAGTTTGTAATTGAAGACTTCGTGAATAATATGTCGTGTCAGGAGCGCAGCGTGCATACCCCTTTGGATTTATCGCGAGCACGATCCCGGCGTGCCGCCGTTCGGCGGTTGTCGATCTGGGGGACGTTACTCACATTGATATTCACAGGCGTGGTGGCCGAGGCGACCACACTGATGGCGGCACAATCGCACAAGGTGCACGGCACCGGCACATTCGATCTGCCGATCGACCTCACGCAGGGCATCGGCGGTGCGGTGACGGTGGAATCGCGGGCCATCGGCGCCGGTCACCAGATCGTGTTCCAGTTCGACGTGCCGGTGACTTTCGGATTGCCCTCTGCCGTCGACGATTCCGCAGCGCCGGTTGGGGTCGCGTCGGCGGTTGCCGGAAACAACAACTCTGTCGTCGTCACGCTCACCGGGGTGCCGGACAACCAGCGCGTCAGGGTAATGCTGCCGAATGTCAACGGCGTGGATTTCAGCGTTTCCCTGGGATTCCTGGTCGGCGACGTAAACAGTTCGCGAGGAATAACC
>JANNGY010000094.1:0-11507 GCA_031404095.1 Betaproteobacteria bacterium
CCCGCATGCCACCTTTAAGACGCCCTTTCAGCCGGTTGTTGAGCCGCCTGCCGCATCCGGGATCGGCGGCATTTGCAGCGATCCTGAATGTTTCGCTGCGGCGAGACCTGCCGGCAGACGTTTATCAGCAACTCATCGGCCGCCAGGTGGAAATCGCGGTGTCGGACTGGGGCGTGCACCTGCGACTCGGCGTCAACGCCGCCCGATTCGCCCCCCTGGGGCAGAACGCCGGCATGGACCTGACCATCACCGCGACCGCGCGCGATTTCGGGCTGCTGGCCTCCGGCGAAGAAGATCCGGACACGCTCTATTTTGACCGGCGCGTCATCGTCGAAGGCGACACCGAGCTTGCCTTGCTGATCAAGAACACGCTCGATGCGCTGCCCGCGCCAAAGCTGCGGAAACTGATCCGCAACCTGCATCGCGGCATGGACCGGATCCGGGCTTTCCGGGCGTCCCACGCACAGCGAGGCATTTCCGGGCGCGGGCGCGTGGCCTGATAGTCGGATCGCCTGCCACTCGATCGGCAGGCGCGATGAAACAGCGTCCGACGGCATCGCGAGTGCATCGATGCCGGTGTGCCGTCACAACATCCTGCCGCTCCTTTGATCTGCATCAACACCACGCCTGCCCCGTCATTTGATCATGCGGTTAGACAGCGCATGGCCCGATCGGAATTTGGTTGCCGATGCCTGGTCCCAGCCTGTCCGGTCGCACATCGGCGCCTGATCGCCTTGCGTCGATGGCGTTGAGAGTCGTCACGGGCCGTTGCCCGCCTGCCGGCCCTCCGGCCGAGACTGTTACCGGGGCGTTATCGGATGAGCCCCCGCTTATTCCCGGGGATTCACCACATCTCGATTTGCGCGACGCCGCGCAGGGACGGTTCAAATGGTTAACCGTGGCACCCAGGTTCACGACACCGCGCCAGTCGCATTGCAGGGCGCATGCGCGCAGTGCGCGCTCGGCAAGCTGTGTTTTCCCCACGTGTTGCCGGCCGCATTTCGAAACTTATTTCCGCTGGTGCAAGAGCAGCGCGTCCGCCTCGGTCGTGGCGAGTTCCTGTTTCGCGCGGGCGATCCGTTTAAGGGGATTTATGCCGTCAAGGCAGGCTTCCTGAAAACCTGCATGCCGCTGCCGGACGGACAAAGCAAAATCGTCGGATTCCAGGCCATGGGAGATGCCCTCGGGCTCGACAGCCTCGGCAGAAACGTTCAAGCCACGGATGCGATTGCCCTGAACGGCTGCGAGGTGTGCCTGATCCCGCTCGACAAGTTCGAAAAGCTGCTGGAGCACCCGACCGAGTCCGTTCACGTGCGCCAATTGATGGCGCGTGAACTGTCGCGAGTCGAAAGGCAGGCGGCGGCGGTCGGCACACTGTCGGCCAAACAGCTGGTGGCGACATTCCTGCTGGACATGTCGGAGCGCTGGGAAGAACGCGGCTACTCGAAGAGCGAGTTCGTCCTGTTCATGAGCCGCAAGGAGATCGGCAACTATCTCGGGCTCACCTTTGAAACGGTCAGCCGCACCCTGTCCTATTTTCAGGACCGGAAATGGATCACGGTACACGGCAAGAACATGCTGATCGGTGACCTCGCCGCACTGCAATCGCAGACGGCACGCGCCACTTAACCTGCATTCGCGGCCCGCTTGTTCCGGACGCGGCGTTACCCGACGAATCGCGCAATCGCCTCGAGCGGTTTGCGCGTGATATTCGGCACTCTCGCCCCCTCGGCCGGATAGCCAGCCACCAGCAGCAAAAATGGCCGCTCGTTGTCCGGCCGGTCGAGGATTTCATTCAGAAACGCCATCGGGCTCGGCGTATGCGTGAGCGTTGCGAGGCCGGCATGGTGCAGCGCCGCGATCAACAGACCGCTGGCGATACCAACCGAGTCCATCGGATAGTAGCGCTTCACGCGTTGCCCCGCCGCATCCTTGCCGTAGGCTTCATAGAAAATCGCAATCAGGTATGGCGCCAACTCGAGAAATGGTTTGTCCGCATCGGTTCCGAGCGGTGCGAGGGCATCGAGCCATTCATCGGTCGCGCGACGCGCATAGAACTCGGCTTCTTCGGCCTCCGCCGCCTTGCGGATACGCGCCTTGACGCCTGGTTCGCATACCACGACGAACTGCCACGGCTGCTGGTTGGCGCCGGACGGCGCCGTGCCGGCGGTACGAAGGCAGGATTCAATGATTTCGCGTGGCACGGACCGCTCTGAAAAATCCCGCACCGTCCGTCGCCGGTTCATTTCAGTGTAGAACGCCTCTGCGCGCGCGCACATCTCTGCCTCGGGGTACTCGACAAACGGCAGCGGGCTGGAATCATGCGGTTTCAAGGGTTTCTCCCAATCGGCACCACCTGGACGGCAGGCCGTTGCATTGATTTTCGGCTCTTTTGGCATCTTCCGCGCGCGGCGACCGCCATTTCGCCGCATCGCATCCTGACCGGAATGGCAACAAGGGGTGACCGGTCGATTTATCTAACCCGCCTCGCACTATTCGAGCCACAATCGGGCCGGGGTTTGATTTACACCGGATCAAACCCCGGCTGACCGGACAGGAGCTCCATGAACGACCGTATTCGCGATTTACTCAATCAAATGACCGCCCTCGAAGACGAGATGCGCACCGCGCTCCATGAACAGGAAACGAAAATGTTTTTCGAAATCAAGGGCAGGCGCGTTGAATTCGAAAGGGCAGTCAAATTGGCACACCGCAAGCTGAAGAACAATTTCTTCCGCTGGCTGGTCACCAATCGACCGCAGAATCTCATTACCGGGCCGATCATTTACGGCATGATCTTTCCACTGCTCGTTCTCGACCTGTTCGTCAGCATTTATCAGGCGACCTGTTTCCCCATCTACGGCGTGATCAAGGTCCGGCGTGGCGATTACATCGTCCTGGACCGGCAGCATCTCGAGTACCTCAACTTCATCGAGAAATTTCATTGCACCTACTGCGCTTATGGCGCCGGCCTGACGGCGTACATCAGCGAGATCGTGTCGAGAACCGAGCAGTACTTTTGCCCGATCAAGCACGCTCACAATATTCTCGGCACCCACAAACGCTACGCCGGTTTTCTGGAGTATGGCGATGCGGCGGATTATGAAAAGAAACTCGAAGCGTTCCGGGTGGCGCTCGGCAAGAATCCGTGAGCGCAAGTGACAAAGATACGTGGCGAAAGTGACCGCCTGGTCTATTCAACGGCCAGCGGAAGGATGTGCCCCGCCTGCCGCCATCCCGTTTCGTCATGCATTTGCCGTGTGAATGCCGTGGTACCGACGAGCGATGGCGTGGTGCGCGTGTCGCGCGAAACCGCCGGGCGCGGCGGCAAGGCGGTGACCGTCATCAAAGGACTGTCGATGGATGCCCCTGCCCTGTCACAATTGGGCAAGCAATTGAAAACCGCTTGCGGCGCCGGCGGCACGGTGAAAGACGGCGCGATCGAATTGCAGGGTGACCACTGTATCGCGGTCATCGACACCCTCCGGAAGCAAGGCTGGATCGTCAAGCGCCCGGGTGGCTAGCCTGCGGGTTTCGCACTTTCCCTTTTACGCATTCCCACCCGCGACGCACTTGAACCCGACAGACCATCAGGTCCCGCCATGCATATCGATCCCAAGACTCACTCCGCTATCGACAACTACAAACTCCTGACCAACCTGGTCGTACCGCGTCCAATCGCCTGGGTGACATCACGCAATGAGCAGGGCATCGTCAACCTGGCGCCTTTCAGCTTTTTCAATGCCGTCGGCAGCGACCCGCTTTATATATTCATCAGCGTAGGCCAAAACGACGATGGCAGCATGAAAGATACGGCACGCAATATTTCCGCCAGTGGCGAGTTCGTGGTGAACATGGTGACCGAGGACGTACTGGCCGCCATGAATATTTCTGCCGCCGATTTTCCGCCGGAGGCGAGTGAACTGACGGCAGCGGGATTGCACGCCGCGGATTCGCTGCGGGTGTCGGTGCCGCGCGTGGCGGAATCGCAGGTGAGCATGGAATGCACGCTCCACAGCCGGCAGGCGCTCGGGCAATACACGGTTTTCATCGGCGAAGTCGTCATGTTTCATGTTGCCGATCACCTGATGGGCGAACGCATGCATGTCAACGGTTTCGCACCGATCGGCCGGCTGGGTTCGCCGTCGTTTTACTGCCGCACCACCGATCGATTCAGCTTGGCGCGGATGACGTATGCGAAGTGGCAGGATGGGGGAAGCTGATTCCGTTCCGAAAACTTGCGCGCCACCGCTTGCAACCTTGCAGGTCGCGCTGCCCCTTGCATGGGGCAGCCGTGTCGCGGGCGATCCGCGTGCGAACCCAACCCCCGCTCAACCTCAAGCACTGGCGCGCTCTTCCAGCCGTTTTGAGCGCAAACACCGCGTCAAATGGCGTTCTGCGTTGTGTGCACTTCCCGAAACCTCATTTCCGGCCGTCCCCGGCTTCAAGCATGCTCCGAGATTCGAAGCGCGTAGATCAGGTTGCCGCAGGCTACCTGACGACCCTTCGTCGACCGGTGCCGTCGGGTAGCCTGCGGCAACCCAACCTACGAAACGGAAACCCGGAGACCAACGAGTCATAGAAGATTGTCAAGATCGAGCCCGGTTTCCCCGTGATCTCCTTGTTTAAGCTTTTTCCGGTCAACCAAGGCGCTCAAAGGAGCAGCACCCTAAGGCGTATAAGCGCGAACCTGCTGGGTTTCCGGCCTAAAGAACACGGTCATCCTGAGCGAAGCGAAGGATCTCGTCCGTGTTACGAGATCCTTCGCTTCGCTCAGGATGACAACAGTGATGATTTGAAAATGGAATGGGTTTGTGCCGATGCGCCTTCGCGGGAATGACGGGAATTTTATGGGTCCCTTTTCGCCGCCGCGATTATCCGGCCAACGCCTCGCCTCGCCTTAACGAATTCTTGCCGCCCTGCTTGCCCGCATACATGGCCGCGTCGGCTGACTTGAGCAGGCTTGCCGCATCGCTCCCATCCTGCGGCGCGAGCACGTAGCCGATGGTGACCCCGACGCGGCAATTTTCCTGTTCGAGCGCGAACGGCTCGTGAAAGGCAACGAGCAGCTTTTCGCCGAGCTCCCTTGCCTGCGCGTCGTCTTGCAGGCCGCCGGCCATCACCACAAACTCATCGCCACCCACCCGCGCCACGATATCGCCGGTACGCATGGTCGAGCGCAGGCGCTGGGCGACGATGGCCAGCAACTCATCGCCCACGTCGTGGCCAAACTGATCGTTCACCGGCTTGAAGCCGTCGAGGTCGAGCATGTACACCGCCAGCAGCGCGTGCGGATTGCAGTTGTGAATGGCGGCGCTGAGCGTGGTGTTCAGGCCGCGGCGATTGAGCAGGCCGGTGAGCGGATCGGTGTGCGCCAGCGAATGCAGGGTGGCATGCTCGCGGGTGGCGCGCTGCGCGGCGACATGCACCGCCGCGGAGCGCAGGATGGCGATGCGCATGAATATCAGCATATCGAAGGTGGCGCCGAACTGAAACGAATGCATGGTCCAGAAATTCGCGTCGATGTTTCCCTTGACGACACCCACCATGATGGCGCTGGCGACGAAATACCCGACCCAGGCAAAGATGAAATAGGCGCCCACGCTGTCGCCGCGCCGCACTCGCGCGATGGCGCCCGGCAGTCCCAGCAGCGACGGCAGCAACGCCAGTGTGCCCATGAAGATGCCGACGACGTAGATGTCCATCACGTCCAACGCAAAGGCGAGCGCCGCGATCGCCAGCACGCCGGCAAGGATTCTCATCGCCTGCCGCAAGCGGCGGCTCATATCCGTACCGAGTGCATCCTCGACAAAAAGCGCGGTGGCGCTGGACGCGAGCAGCGAAGTGATTCCGGCCATGTGCCGTTCCAGCCAGACAATATCGGTCCACAGGTACTGCTCGCCGATGCCGAAAAAATGGATGGAAAACAGCGTGCTGGCCAGCACCAGCAAGGCGTACTTGATATACAGATGTTCGCGCAGGCTGATCCATTGCGTCAGGCTGTAGAGCAGCAGGCACAGGCCGAGGCAGGCCATCAACCCCTGCAGGAACTGTTCGTCGATCGCACGCTGGTGAAAGGCCGCGAGTTTGCTCAGGCGGACCGGCAGGATCATCGAGCCGATGGTCTCGACGCGCAGCATCAACACGTAGTCCCGGCCGGGCTGAAATTCAAGCAGCACCGAATGCGAGCGCCCCGGCATCGGGCGTTGCATGAACGGCTGCGCGTTACCCAGCACGGCACTGCTCACCAGCTGCCCATCCGTCGCCAGATACACGTCGATGCGATTCAACAGGCTGTAGTCGAAATCCAGTATCCAGCGTCCATTCGATTGTGCGGACACCGCGACCGGCACGCGCAGCCAGACGATCTTCTGGCGCAGCCCCAGCGTGGCATAGGCCGATGCCGGCGCCGCAAATCGCGCCCCGGGGGTCAATACCTCTTCGACCTTCAGCTTGCCGTCCGGGTCGTGGAGTACGGTAACGGCGGGCCACAGGTCGACCGTCGTGAACAGGTCGTTGAGCTGCAATGGCGTCCCAGCGCGGACGGGCAGGCTCATCGCCGCCAGCAGAACCATGAGTACGAAGGCGGCGCGGCAAAAAAAGGACATCGACAATTTGAAAGGGAGGGGCATCGGGCAACGGCAAGGCGTTGAAACGGGGTTAATTCAGCAGAATACCCAATGGGTGCGGACGGCAAATTCCCACGCGGACCGGTGGTCGCCGGGACATGCGATGGTTCATTATCTCACCCCGCGGCGCGGGGGCAGGCAATGAAATACATGTCGATTTCACCCTTGCCCTTGGCGGCCACCTTGCCGCGATGCTCGCATTCAAACTGGTCGCGGATCAGGGCAACGCTGTCGTTGAGGGTTATCGGTGCCGGCAAGGCGAGCGACGGCATCGCGCCACCGATAGTCGTGGCCGCGAACTACAAGGCCAAACGCATGAGCCGGAAAAAATACCCGCGGAATGACATCGCCGGCATCGGTCAAAACCGCGGAAAGTTCATCTTGTCATCGCCCCATTGCCACGATCGCGGCGAAGGCGATGACAGCAGCTGCGCCTGTCACTTGCCCGCCGGCGTTTTCCAGCTGCCGCTGATGGTCATGCGATCTTCCAGCGAGTTCATCCAGCCGGGCGCCTTCGGGTCGTCGCCCCATTGCGCCAGCATCGAATCAATGCGATTGCGCAGATGTTGCGGCAGCTTGAGCGGTCGTGTCTGGTCCATCAGCAGCCGCGTCATGAGCTGATAGCCCAGCAGACGCGTCAGGAAACGGGCAATCGAGAATTCGGGAATCACCAGGCGCACCAGTCCGTCGAGGGCGCGGGTGCCCAGCATGAAAAGCGTAAACAGCAGGCGCGCCAGCCACGATACCGGGCCGTTCAGCCCCAGGTCCCGCGCGGAGGCGCGTCCACACAGGTGGCGCGTCATCAGCAACGGAAACGCCTTGGCCGGGCGAAACGGGATCGCGCCGGCCATGGCGTCTATCAGCGCATTGCCCAACGCGGGTCGCGGGTCCGGCGCGATCACCCGATCTGCTGGCCGATTCGCCCGGCCGCGCGCCTGCATCGCCGCAAACAGAGCCTCCGCGCCGCCCATGGAATCAGCCATCAGTTCGCGTTCGATGCCGAGCACATGGCCGGCCACATTCCAGGCATGCAGGTAAGCCTCTTCATCCGCGCCGGACAGGCCGAGCCCGAGCTTGCGCATGCTGCGCAGGAAGACGTAACTAAAGGTCAGCAGCGTATAAGCGAGTTCTTCCTGATTGCAGGGAAGGCCTTCCTCGCCGGTCTTCCAGCCGTGCGCGAACAGCGCCTGGTGCATGTCGTTCGCGGCCAGCAATTGCGGCAAGGGCGGCACCACGCCCGCTCCCTCGACAAGCGGGTTGGCGCCCCGCGCGCAGAGCGCGTCTGCCGGACTGCCACGCAGGATCAGGTTACGGATGGTGGCGTGAATCAGCCGCACCTTGAGTATCTGCGCGATTCCGCCGCCATCCGGCGCGGTCAGTCCGCCTCTCATCATCACCGGGAAAATCATCGCGCCGGTGGAGCGAATCCGGTATTCGGTGTGCTTTTCCAGTTGCCCCGTGACATGCAGTACCGCGGCCAGATCGGGAACCACATAGCACTCCGGCAGGCTGGAACAGAACAGCATCGTCACCGACAGTGCGCCGTAGTCGATGAACAATTGCTCGGCGCGCTCGATCTTGGCGCGGTCCGCCCAGTCGGGCAGCGGGCAGCCCGCCTGCAGGTAAGCTTGCAGCGGCGCGCCAAATTCCGCCACCGCACCTGCGCCCGGCGCCCGCCAGTCGATGATGCCCTGGTTATCCTGCCACTGCGGAAACACGCTGCTCACGGCGGCAAGCTTTTGCCACTGGCCCTGCCACTGCGCTGCGGGTTCGGCCAGGGAAGCCGCCCGCTCGCCGCCCGGCGCGGCAGCCGTGACCGGCGCCTGCGCTACTGACCACGGCCCGAGGATGGCCGCGATGGTGGCGTCGGCCAGTTCATCGGCGCGATACTGCATGCGGTCCAGCAAGTCATCGGATGCGATGGCGGCAGGCATGTGGTCCCCTTTATTTTGTGGCGCGAATTACCCACCCATGCGCCCGCCGATGCGCCCACCGATGGACCGCTATTGCCGTGGCGCACCGGCAAATGACGCGTCAACGCAGCATGAAGCGAAAAAAATACGGCACGCTGTTCGGCGGAAACGCCGCCGTCACGTTCTTGCGCATTGACCAGGGGATGATCGCCTGGTGCAGCGGCAAAATCGGCAGATCGTTGCTCACGATCAGCAGCGCATCGCGAAGAAGCGCATCGCGTTTCACGAGGTCATTCTCGATCCGCGCCTTGTCGACCAGGTAATCGAATTTCGGGTTAGTATGGCGCCCATAATTGGCGTCGCCGCTGCCGCTGGCATCGTCAATCGGCGTGTGCAGGGTGAATTGCAGCGTGTATAGCGCATCGGCGGTTGGCGTGCCCCAACTCAGCAGGTAAAAGCTGGTATCGAGCCGTTGCAACTTGCTGAAGTAATTCGCGGTTGGGACGATATTCGGCGAGACCTTGATGCCGACCTCGGCCAGCATCGGCGGGATCGCCTGGCAAATATCGGCGGCCGGCTGGTTACTGCCGCAATCCAGGGTGATTTCAAACCCGCGCGGATAGCCGGCCTCGGCCAGCAGCGACTTCGCCTTGGCGCGATCCAGCGGCAGGCGAACATCGGCCTCTCGTGCGTAACCCTGTTCGGTCGAGGTGACGATGGATCCGATCGGCCGGGACAGGTTGCGCATCACCTTGGTGCGGATGGCGTCGACATCGATGGCGTGGGCAATCGCCCGGCGCACGCGCACATCCTTGAACGGGTTTTTCTCTTTCACGCTGGAATACAGCAGTTCATCGCGATTGACGTCGAATGCCAGGTACTGCACCCGCTGCTCGGGGCTTTCAACGACCTTCACCTCGGCCGCGGTCTTGAGACGGGCAATGTCCTGCGAGGGCGGGTCGTTGACGAAATCGACTTCGCCGGAAAGCAGGGCCGCAGCGCGCGCGGCGCTGGATTTGATCGGCAGCAGGATCACTTCCGTAACGTTGCCGCGTTCCGGGCTGGCCTTGTTCCACCAGCGCGGGTTTGCCACGAGCACGGTGCGCACATCGGTCTGGCGCTCCTTGACCATGAAGGGGCCGGTGCCGTTGGCGTTGCGCGAGGCAAAAGTATCTTCCTTGTCCCGGTAGTTCTGCGGCTGCAGGGAGTTGTTCCGCGCCGACCAGGACTTGCTCATGATGCGAAAGCTGAACAGATGGTTCAGCAGCACCGGGTTCGGTTCCTTCATGACGAAATCGACGGTAAGGTCATCGATCTTTTTCGCCGACGCCACGCCCTGCACCGTGGTTTTCAGTTGCGAATTCGGCGACAGCACGCGTTCCAGCGAGAACACCACATCGTCCGCCGTGAACGGCGACCCATCATGAAACTTGACGCCAGATCGCAGCCGGAACCGCCAGGTCCGGTTATCCAGCTTGGTCCACGATTCGGCCAGCCACGGCACCAGTTTGAAATCCTTGTCGCGGCCCACCAGGCCTTCGTACACATTGGACAGCAGGCGGGTGGTGACGGCCAGGTTGGCCGCATGCGGGTCGAGCGTTAACGGTTCATCCTGGGTCGCGTAACGCAGCGTCTTGGCATGCGCGCCGATGGCACAACCGGCCGCCAGCAGCACGGCCGCAATGCGAAATGCAAGGGAATGGCATCGTGCGCGGAAAACGGCCGGGGCTTTGTTTTTTTCGGAAGATGCCATCGGGGAACTCTAGCACCGGCGAGCGTCATCAGCCAATTTTTCCCCGGATTTCCCGCCAAACGGCGGACGCCACCACGGGCCCTTCTGAAAATCCGGTCGGCTCCCGCAGCCGTTGTGGACAGCCTTTGACCTGGATCAACTTCGTGAAACAGGCGTGCCGTATCGTCAGGGTTCTGATGGGTTGTCCGCAAAGGGAATGCAATGTACCGATTATTCAAGGCCGCATTGGCCGCGGTTGCCGTGATCGTCAGCTTCGCGGCGTTCGTCGTCGATGCCGCCGATGTGATGGTGGCGTCTTCTGCCACCGGCATCCGGTCAGCCGACACCGCGCGCGCGGAGTCGAATCAACCCGGTTTGTCCCGTTCCGCCGATTCGGCAACTCCGGCCCACGGTCGCTAGCCTGCATATTTCATGGGGTCGCGATTGACGGGGTGAGGCGGGGGTTTCGCGGCGCATGCGCCGCGCCCGTCCGAACCGGAAACCGATGCAGCGGTTTCCGAGGGTCACTGGGCGAGCGATTTTTCGTTTGACTGACCACGGCATGGCGAGCCATGCCTCGGGAAGAGAACGCTCATTTGGCAAACCCGGCGCCGGCCAGCGGCTGGACTCCTCGTGCCCGGTAGGACACTCGGATTTGGCAGGCACATGGCAAGCCGCAGGGCTTGCCGTGTGTCCGGCCAAATCTATCGAGCGCGAAGGCTCCGCGATTTAGACCCCACAGGTAGCTCTGCGTAACGATGTTACGGCTGGACGCATCGAGCAATAGTCCGTAGTTCCCGCTGCCGATCATGGTGCTGAGGCTGATTGCGGAGCGCCAACAGCGTGGCACGCCAGCCATCAAGCGCTGGGCCTTCGGCCCATTTTGCGCTTGCTGTCCGGCGCGCCACGCTGCTGTCGCCAGCTTAGCTCAAACGTTAGGCACCACAATTTGGACACCAACCCGGCGCCAGCAGTGTTGAATACCAAATTCAATTCACACGCTCCGGCTGCCAAGGCAAAGGCAACTCCGAACACCCGGCGGCTTTGGTTGGCTCGCGAACCCGAGGAACGGGAGTGCCTGGTTGTCCGCATGGCAGCCGAGCTCCGCGATTGCTTGGCCAAGTACCGCACTGCACCAAAGACAGTCAAGCGGGTTCCCGGCGTGTGTAGCCCAAGACGGCGCGGCGCCGAAGCGCCCCGCCAAACCCGGGCCTCGTCGGGGCACCGGCCGCA